>NZ_JACJFH010000190.1:0-3018 GCF_014164495.1 Pseudoalteromonas sp. SG41-5
CTCAGTTATACGTACATCAACAAACTGACCGATCACTGTGTGTGGGCCAATAAAGTTTACTACGCGGTTGTTTTCAGTACGGCCACGTAGCTCCATCGGATTTTTCTTGGATGGACCTTCAACTAGGATGCGTTGTTCAGTATCAAACATTTGACGACTGATCTGTTGCGCCATTTGAGTAATACGGTTTTGTAGTAGGTATAAACGCTCTTTCTTTTCTTGCTCGCTGACATCATCAGGCAAATCAGCCGCTGGCGTACCCGGGCGTGCGCTGTAGATAAAGCTAAAGCTCATATCGAAACCAATATCATTGATAAGGTTCATCGTCGCTTCAAAGTCAGCGGCGCTTTCACCTGGGAAACCAATGATAAAATCTGACGACATACTTAAATTAGGGCGAATTTTACGTAATTTACGAATCGTTGATTTGTACTCAATAGCAGTGTGACCACGTTTCATTAAATTAAGAATACGATCCGAACCGCTTTGTACTGGTAAATGTAAGTGATCGACTAATTCAGGTACGTCGGCATAAGCGTCAATGATGTCTGGTGTAAACTCTACCGGGTGCGACGTGGTGTAGCGAATACGGTCAATCCCGTCGATAGCTGCAACATAACGAATTAAATCTGAGAAGTAACAAATTTCACCATCGTGAGTTTCGCCGCGATAAGCATTTACGTTTTGACCTAGTAGGTTTACTTCACGAACATTTTGCTCTGCAAGTTGAGCAATTTCTAATAATACATCATCAAGCGGGCGGCTGACTTCTTCACCGCGCGTGTAAGGTACTACGCAGAAGGTACAGTATTTAGAGCACCCTTCCATAATAGATACAAATGCAGAAGGACCGTCTGCTTTTGGCTCTGGTAAACGGTCAAACTTTTCAATCTCTGGGAATGAAATATCAACCACAGAGCTGCCTTTGTTACCTTGCACTTGTTTGATCATTTCAGGTAAACGGTGCAATGTTTGAGGGCCAAAAATAACGTCAACAAATGGTGCGCGTTGGCGAATTGAATCGCCTTCTTGTGACGCAACACAGCCACCAACACCGATGATCAGATCGGGTTTGTCATCTTTGAGTAATTTCCAACGGCCTAGTTGATGGAATACTTTTTCCTGCGCTTTTTCGCGAATTGAACAGGTATTGAGTAGGATAACATCTGCATCCCCAGCTTCATCAGTTAACTGGTAGCCGTTGGTTGCATCGAGAAGATCAGCCATTTTCTGAGAGTCGTATTCATTCATCTGACAACCCCAGGTTTTAATATGCAGCTTTTTACTCATTGAAATATAGCCTCGTTTTCAATTCGGTAGTGGCACGGTTGTGCGCTAAACAGGATAAGCGGCACTTTCGCTTACTTAAAGGACGCGTATTTTAGCTGGATACCCGTCTAGATCCAAGTATAGTTTTTATGTTTGTGAATTGAAGTCAAACAAAGTGCGTTTTATGGTTGATTAAGATGAAACTCACTCGCACTTGTAAACAGAAGTACGATACAATCAAGCGCACTGAAAATAACCAAATTAGTGACTAAAAATGATGAAAAACAAGGTTATTGTTGTTGGCGGCGGCATGGTTGGTGCAGCCACAGCAGTTAAACTCGCTAAACAAGGATGCCAAGTAACAGTGATTGAGCAGCAGATAATTGATGCTGATGCTGTATTGGCAAGTGAAAAAGTTGATATTCGTGTATCTGCTATCAATCGTTTTTCAGAAAACTTATTAGATGACTTAGGCGCTATGCCTATTTTACGAGTGCATCGACATGCCCCATATCAACAGCTCGAAGCGTTTGAACGAACGGGCGATAACCTTTTGTTTGATTGTCACGATATTAATACCACTCATTTAGGCCACTTAATTGAAAATAATTTAATTCAAGCGAGTATCTGGCAACAGTTTGCACAGCACAATATCGAAGTGATTGAAACACCTCAATCATTGTCCGCAATTGAGCAAAGCGAACAGCAAGTGACATTGCATTATGGAGAGCAGCAATATACAGCTGATTTAGTTGTTGCTGCAGATGGTGGGCAATCGTTATTACGTCAACAGGCAGGTATTGGTGTTACGGGTTGGCAATATGGTCAGCATTGTATGGGAGTATTAATAAAACTAGACGCTGCGCAACAAGTAAAAACATGGCAGCAGTTTAAGCCCACAGGTCCGGTAGCTTTTTTACCTATGCAGGCGCCATACGCCAATTTAATTTGTTACCACGATGCAAAGCACTTAAAGCAATGGCAGCAACTCTCAGCAAGCGAATTAAAACAGCAACTGCTTGCACATTTCCCGCCCTTAGATGGGGACTTTGATATCATAGAGCATGCTGTATTTCCGTTAGCCCGCCAACATGCCAACAGCTATTCAGATGGCCGTATCGTGCTGGTTGGTGATGCAGCGCATACGATTCATCCGCTCGCTGGGCAAGGGGTTAACTTAGGTTTTCAAGATGTCGTAGCACTTGCTGATATATTAAAAAATGCAGACGATATAGGTGCTGCACAATATCTTAAACAATATGAGCAAACTAGACGCAAAGCAAATTTGTTAATGATGAGTATGATGGACGCTTGTTATTTTGGTTTTTCTAATCAACTAACTCCATTGCAGTGGGCACGCAGTCAGTTTTTGAAAATGGCAAATAAAACCGGACCGGTAAAGCATTGGGTATTAAAATATGCGATTAGCGGTGAAATCAGTTAAGAATTCTCATTTTATTAAAAATATGATTATCATAGCGAATTATACCAATCGTGTTAAGTTACTGACCATTTATAGCGACAGATAAAGACAGTGATAACAAGGCGTAAATTTTGACATGTAGTTGTTCTACTTGAAAAAATTATAACGCAGTTAGCGCTTTATTTAGCTCGCTAGAATGGTTAAATATTTATGTAGATTGGTATTAAATAGCTAACTAATTTAATGTAATTGGTGTTAATAGAATGGCTAGGGTGGGCGAAAGCTCACTCATATAATTTTTTGATAAAAGATAAAAGATAAAAGAT
>NZ_JACJFH010000191.1:0-2998 GCF_014164495.1 Pseudoalteromonas sp. SG41-5
GCATTGCATCCAGAGCACCTATAATAATCTCTTTTTCAGGGTGTTTGACCAAACCGGCCAATAAATTAGGCAAATCTGTGTCAGTGTTCAGTTCTACATGTGGCAAACGTGAGCCGGCTTGCATACTAATTTTTGCTATTAAATCTTGCTGTTGATAGGTGTTTTGCCAGCCTTAATGCTCAATGTGTATTCTGGCGCGTAAATCGCCATTTTCAATAATCCGTGCTGTACGTTTGCTAACATCAGATACATGTTCCAGCTCATCATTACTACCCATCAAACCAAATCCGCCAGCACCTAAAGACTTACCCACTTTAAGGATATCCATGCCCCAGTCTTGTTTGTCATGATACGAAGAATAACCATCAAGGCCGACAGTATGTAGCACAGGTTGTGTTGTTAATTTGCCGAAAATATCAAAACCATTACGCCAATCTAGATAAAAACGGTAACCGACTTTATCCGACTCAATACCTGGGCCTTCATAACGGATCCAATTTGAATGATCGGTGTAATAATCTGGTGGTGTTAACTCATCAACATTTTTAAATTCACCGCCTACATACTCTTTTTTACCTGTGCCAACTTGGTGTTTTGGCGGACGAGAATGAGGCTGCCATTGACCACCTTGTTTATGGGCAAGATCAGCTTGAACACGTTTTGTTTGTGCTGTGATTGATGGGCTACTTTGCTGTGTAATGGTGACTTCAATCGGTTTATCATTTAAATCGACAATAAAATACACACCATCAAGTTCACCGTCTGAATCAATATCTACTGCTTGGCTTGGTAATACTTGCTGCGCTGTTTTTACAGTTAAAGCAGCAGTTTGGCTAAGACCTAAATCGTAATAGCTAAGATAGATAGGCTCGTCAGGGCGTTTAAACGAAGATGGATTAACAATGTCCACTTTAGCAACTAATGCGCTTCCAAGGGAGTTAGTTTCGCTCGCTTGCAGTGGTGTTTTAAGATCTGCATGTTCTTGGCATGCAATCAATAATAGGCTAGAGCTTAGAGCTGTTCCCATCAAAATGCGCTTTGATAACAGTGATGTTTTTAAAGTCATTGTGTGTCCTCAATGGTTGAGCCACTTAAATTAAGTGGCTCTATTATTGTTATTTATCGAGATTGTATGCTTTTTTCACTAGCCCATAGGTTAGTTGATAAGCCAGAGTCTGGGCAGTACTTTCGCTAATTTGATGATTTGCTACAAGCTCTGCTAAATAGCGACAATCAACGCGGCGTGCAACATCATGACGAGCTGGAATTGATAAAAATGCGCGGGTGTCATCATTAAAGCCAACGGTGTTATAAAAACCAGCTGTTTCAGTTGTTTGCTGTCTAAAACGAAGCATACCGGCGGGGCTGTCATGGAACCACCAAGCAGGACCTAACTTGAGGCTAGGGTAGTGACCCGCTAGTGGCGCAAGTTCTCGACTATAGGTCGTTTCATCTAATGTAAATAGGATGATTTTAAGATCAGGGTGATTTCCGTATTTACTCAATAGTGGTTTGAGTGCATTAACGTATTCAGTTTGGCTTGGAATATCACAGCCTTTATCACGGCCAAATTGATCAAATACCGCTTGGTTATGATTACGATGCGCGCCAGGGTGAATTTGCATCACTAAACCATCTTTAATGCTCATACCGGCAAGCTCAGTGAGCATTTGGCCACGGAATAATTCTTGCTCTTGCTCCGTTGAATGGCCTGTTCGACATTTTTCAAATAATGCTTCACATTCTGCGGTAGGTAAGTCAGCAGTTAATGCAGTAGGGTGGCCATGATCGGTTGCTGTTGCACGTCCTTCAATACGAAAGTAATCACGACGTATTTGAATTGCCGCTAAATAACCTTGCCAAGTCGTTGTATCTTGGTCGGTTATCTCACCAAGTTTAATTACGTTGTCGATAAAATCTTCACGGCTAGCATCAACCACATCATCAGGTCTAAAGGTGGTGATCACACGTTTTGCCATTGCAGAGCCTGCAATTGCGCGGTGGTGCGGGAGCTGATCAAGTGCACCTTCTGTTGTGGCAATTAGTTCAATATTAAAGCGGTCCATCAGTGCATGAGGCTTGAACTCGGGTGTTGCTAACGCAGCTGTAATTTTTTGATAATAGTGCTGACCATTTTCCGAGCAAAGTTTTTCAGTAAACCCAAACACATCACTAAATACCGCATCTAACCAATAGCCACTTGGCGTTCCGGCATACAGGTGATAGTTATCAGCAAAGATTTGCCATACTTTTTCAGGATCAGCTGCTTTTGAACGAGCCATATCGCCTTGCAGCCCATGCTCAGGTACTCCTAAATCAGTCATTGGGATACCTTGACTGTAGAGCATTCTAAACACGTAGTGATCGGGTTTTATAAATAGCTCAGTAGCATTGCCAAAGTTTTCATTTTCATTAAACCAACGTGGATCAGTGTGACCGTGCGGACTAACTATCGGTAAGTCTTTAATTGATTCATATAACTTTCTAGCGATAGCAACGACGCTAGGATCGCTTGAAAATAAACGATCTGGGTGCAATTCTAAAGGTTCGATATTGCTCGGCATTGAAGATTCCTTAACTGTTCTGCTTGTTTATTGCTACCGGTGGCATGTAAAGGTAAATTACACTGACAACGTATGGCAGTCAATATGTTAATTAGTTGTTGTTTAGTACCTGAAGGCAGGCTTGCGTGATTTTGTCATAGTCTTTACTTTGTACCCATTGTGGTTGTGCAACCCAGGTTCCACCCACAGCCATCACATTATTAAGTGCTAAATAGTCTTTAAAGTTTTGTTCATTAATGCCACCTGTTGGGCAAAAGCGAATATCAGCAAATACGCTGCTGACTGCTTTTAAAAACTGCTCGCCACCACACAAAGAGGCAGGAAATAATTTTTGCTCAGTAAAGCCATATTCTTTAGCAAGTAAAATATCGGCGGTGTTTGAAACACCCGGCACAACGGGCACAGAAGATTGACTAAGGGCATCGATTAATCGT
>NZ_JACJFH010000192.1:0-2991 GCF_014164495.1 Pseudoalteromonas sp. SG41-5
ATCACCACGGCCTTGTTCATAACTGTTAAATGCATAAAAATCTGTTGAATCTAAAGTCGGGAAGCGACTGATATTTGGAGCTTCACGGTGACTTGACGCCTCTGATGGGACGCTTACTAAGGTACTACATACTACAACTGCTAATATTGAGGGAGTTAAAGCTTTCATGACTTTGTCCTTTAGTTTTAGATAGTGGTCACTACTAATACGCAAAGCAATTACCATTGGATGCAATAAAAAGTAAAAAATATTAATGGAATGTATATTTAAAATTACCTCGTTGAATTTAATGGAATAAAGGACCAGCTTTTGCTGGCTTTTTAGTGCGTGTTGTTGGTTTACTTACAGTGAAATTAACTCAGTTGTGTACAGTACTTCGGTGGGAGAGCCTGTTGGTGAGCCTCCAATAGGTTCTAAACTTATGGCAAGTAATGCGATATCTTGCGCGTTGAAACGTGAGTCTTTTAATAGCGATTTAACGCCATCTTTTGGTAAAAGGCCCAACGAAATAGGTGCATCTTGACCTTTTAATATCATCCACAGTTCATAATCCTTATCAGTTCTGGCGGTCAATTTGTCGCTGGCTTTTATTGATAAACCTTGTTCGTTGATATCGATAAACCATAATGGTTTTTCGCTGGCATCTTTAAACAGCGCAATTTGCTGAGTGTTTTGCCCGACAGGCGTTTGTGGCTGCCAAATAATCAAAGCTAATACGATACTTGCTGCGGTAGCAATTAACGACCACGCTTGCCAAATACTTGTTTTAGGTTGAATAACATTGTTTGGTACCACTGCTTGCTGTGGGTCAATACGCTGTGAAATTGCTTCCCAAACGTGGCTATCAGGCGGCACAGATTTAATTGAGCTGGCTAAATTATTTAAATGTTGCTCCCACATCCAGGTTGCTTCTCGAACACGATTTGATGAGAGCATTAAACGTTGAAAGCGTTTACGAGCAGAGCCTTTTAAGGTCCCTAACACGTATTCAGCCGCCAACATATCGATAAGTTTTTGATTGTCATAATTCATAACGTTAAGCACCTTTGCAACTGTTGCAGGCCGCGTCTGATCCAGCTTTTTACTGTGCCAAGCGGAGTATCAATATGATCAACTAACTCACTGTGAGTCAAGCCTTTGTAGTAGGCTAAGTGGATCGCTTGTTTTTGCTGTTCATCTAGTTGCTCTATACAATCAACGAGTTTACTTTTATCTTCGTAATCAATAGCTAAAGGTGAGTCAGTTAAATCATCTGAGATTGCAGAGTCGTCATCTAAGGATTGCTCTTTACGCACTTTGTGATAGCGCAAAGAGTCTAAGCTACGATAACGAACAATGCTGATCATCCAGCTGATCACTGTGCCTTTGGTTACTTGATAATCAGATGCATTGTGCCAAATTTTCACAAATGCATCTTGCAGCGCTTCCTCGGCATGAGCACGATTGCCTAACATTTTTAAGCTGATCGCAAACAGCTTTGCGCTTGTGGCATTATACAATTTAGCAAATGCCTGTTTATTGCCCTGCGCGGTTGCACTTAGTAGGGGTAATAATTCGTCGGTTTCCATAGAGTTCCTATTATTATTGTCAGTTAGTAAACGTATGATGATGTAAAATGGATGCAAAAAACCAACTAAATGATGGGTGCTTATCATTATTTTCATGCTTTTCCACCAGTTAGCCTAGCAGTAAAATACGGCTTATCAAGTTGCGGAGATCAGTTTTATATCTGAGACTGCAGTCCTACATTCATCGTTTAGAGAGCTGGAAATGACGCCGCAAAGCAGAATAATAGGACCTACCAAAGTTAAATACTGACGAAATTGCAAAAAATCCTGTTACTTCCAATAAATGCCTTGTTTTAGTTATGGTTAAACAGTGCATGAATGTCATACAATGGGGTAAAAGTAGACCACATAAGAGAGATTAAAATGGCCGCATTCGGTACCGTATTTATGCCGCAGATGATTCAAGCACGTTTTACTGATAACGCTTGGAGCGAAAGCTCTGTTGTTCCGTCAGATAAAATTGAACTTCATGCTGGTGCACATGTTCTTCACTATTCAAGTACATGTTTTGAGGGGTTAAAAGCATTTCGCCATGAAGACGGCTCAGTCTATATTTTCCGCATGGACGCTAACATTGCCCGCATGAAACAAAGCTCGCATTTATTAAGCTTACCTGAAGTTGATGGAGCCAAGCTTGAAAAAATGATCATTGATATTGTCCGCCAGTATGCTGATGAAACGCCGTTACCACCGGGCTCTATGTATATTCGTCCAACTCATATCGGTACTGAAGCTGCCATTGGTAAAGCGGCTGTGCCGTCATTAAGTTCATTATTGTATGTGCTATTATCACCTGTGGGTGATTACTTTGCTGGTGGCGCGACTGCGTTGCGAGTATTACTAGAAGAAGATGGTATGCGCTGTGCCCCGCACATGGGTATGATCAAAAGTGGTGGTAACTACGCTAGTGCATTAGCACCCATTACGGCAGCACGCTTGCAACATCAAGCCGACCAAATTCTATTCTGCCCAGGCGGTGATGTACAAGAAACTGGTGCCGCAAACTTTATTTTAATTGATGGTAATGAAATTATTACTAAAGCGCTAGACAGCACCTTTTTACATGGCGTGACGCGCAGCAGTATTTTAACCATCGCTAAAGATTTAGGTATGACAGTATCCGAGCGCAATTTTACAGTCACTGAATTACTTGAGCGTGCTGCAAAACCGGGTACTGAAGCTGCTTTATCTGGCACTGCTGCGGTATTAACCCCAGTGGGTACTTTTATTCATAATGATAAAGAATACAAAGTGGGCAGTGGTGAAGCAGGGCCAACGACAATGCGTTTGCGCCAAGCCTTGAACGATATTCAATGGGGTAAAGCACCAGACACCCATGGCTGGTTAACCAAAATCGACGTGTAAAGTTAAACGATATGTTTTTACAAAAAAGCCTAGGTTATTTATAACCTAGGCTTTTTTA
>NZ_JACJFH010000193.1:0-2719 GCF_014164495.1 Pseudoalteromonas sp. SG41-5
CTACCGTTGGAGACCAGGTGTTGGATATGTTGCTAATTGCCAAGATAGCCGTTTAAATGTTGCTAGAAATGCGATTACTCAATTAGTTAGCGACAATGATGATATTGAATTTGGTTTAATGCGTTTTAATGGCAGTGATGGTGGGTATATTTTAGCCAAGGTTGGCTCAACCAAAAAAACTCTGCTTGATGAAATAGCGGCACTACCCGCCAGTGGTGCAACGCCTCTAACTGAAACGCTGTGGGAAGCGTATTTATATATTTCAGGAAAGAATGTTGATTACGCTAAAAATATTAACAGCCGTGATAAAACCGCTGATAGTAATGGAGTGTATAAATCACTTTTTGCACCTATAAGCGGAGAGCCATTACGTTGTGATAACAGTGTCAATATTATTTTGATGACTGATGGTGATCCAAGTAATGACACAAACCGCAATAATAGTATTAAAAATTTGCATAATGATTACTTTAAAGACGATCCCCCAGTGGTCAGCAACAGTTACTTAACTGTACTTGCAAAAGTGATTAGCGGTACAAAAGATATTGAAGTTGACTTATACACTAAAACGACCGAAATTCGTGAGTTTGGTCGGATCTTCCCAATTGGCTTTGGTACAGGAATGAGTGATTCAGGAAAGAATCTATTGGCTCAAGCAGCGACATATGGTGGTGGGCAATATCTGCATGCTGATACTGCTGAGCAACTCTCGGAAGCACTAAAAAATACCATCACACGTATTAGGGAAGTGAACGATACGTTTACTTCTCCATCAGTTGCCAGTAATAACGTTGATCAAACTCGAAGTCGCGACTCTATATATTACGCGATGTTTTACCCGGATGGTGGAGCGCGTTGGCGCGGAAATCTAAAAAAGCTTAAAGTTTCTGGCACACAAATTGTGGATTCAGCAGATAAGCAAGCGTTGAATTCAGATGGTCTAATAGATAAAGATGCTCGCACATTTTGGTTACCAACAACGGCTAGCCCAGATGGTAACTCGGTAGAAAATGGCGGCGTAAATTTAATGCTCTCAACCACTGCAAACAGTGGTCGAAAGCTACTTACTGATGCAGGAACCGGTGGTCTTGTTGAATTCACTAAGGCAAAGGTGTCAGCAGCTTACGGCAGTGATGCCAATGCGGCAAGTGCATTTGGGGTGAGTCAAAATGAGCTTCAAAGCACCATTGATTGGGCTCGTGGTATTGATGTTGATAATGAAGACAATGACTCTTCATCAAGTGATCAGCGGGTAGATATTTTTGGTGATCCATTGCACTCAAAGCCTGTCACAATCGATTACGGTAACGATGATGTGCGTATTTTAATAGGTACAAATGCTGGCTTCTTACACATGTTTAAAGATGCTGGCAGTACCGTAAGTGAAAGTTGGGCATTTATACCTAGTAGTGTTTATAAAATTATTGATCCAATTCGTAAAAATCAAGCCGATACTAAAAAGTATGGTATTGATGGTCCAATCACAATTTATTTTGATGACGCGAATCGTGATGGTGTTGTCAATGGCAGTGATCGCGTATGGGCATTCTTTGGGATGCGTCGAGGTGGTAATAACTATTATGGCTTAGACATTACTAACCCTAATGCACCGAGCTTAAAGTGGATAATTCAAGGTGGAAGTGGTGATTTTAAGGAATTAGCGCAAACATGGTCGGCACCAACAGTCTCTTTTGTGAAAGCTTTTGGTAATGATCCTGTGCTTATATTTGGTGCAGGCTATGACACTAATAAAGATACAGTCATACTTGGTGAAGATAGCAAGGGTCGTGGTATTTATATCGTTAACGCATCGAATGGTAATTTATTGTGGGAATTAACGCCAACAAAAGGTTTTAAAGGTAAAAATAGTATTGCAGCAACTGTCACTACCCTTGATTCTGATTATGATGGCTATGTTGATCGTATTTATGCGGCAGATACAGGTGGCAGTGTTTGGCGTGTCGATATGCCAAGCGATACAAAAAGTGATTGGACTCATTTTGAATTGGCTAAGTTAAGTGGTTTAACTAACGCGTTAGATAGACGCTTCTTCTATAAACCAATGGTTGCTCGTACTATGTATAGTAAAGTGACGAATACACGGGTTAATGGGACAAATATTGTTACACGAAAAGATACCCCTTTTGATGCAGTGTTACTTGGTAGCGGAAACCGTTCAAACCCAGTAGGCACAACAACACTTGATCAACTGTATATGGTGCGAGATACAAATACCTTAACTAAGTCATTTAAAGGCACTGATATACCTGCAACTATTACAGTGGATGATTTAATGAATGTAAATGAGGATCCTTTTGGTAATACGCTGGATGATATTGATGAGTTTACTAAAAAAGAAATTGAATTAAGCCGTGAGAGTGGTTGGTATTACGACTTACCAGCAAATGGTGAAAAATCGCTTGCAGCGGCCACTGTTGTTGGAGGCGTCGCTTATTTCACAAGCTATACACCAGCATCAGCTACTGAAACTGTAAATCAGTGTTCACTAACCGGTGGGTCAGGTTCTTTATATGCGTTTCATTTACACTATGGTACCAAAGTATATGATCAACTAAGTTTTGTGACCAGCAATGATGTACCAGATACGCCGCAACTTTATTTTGGTAGTGTCGAAGTTTGTGTCGATACAAGTAATTGTGATGATGATGACAACCCAGACAACCCAGACAACCCAGACAACCCAGACAACCCAGACAAC
>NZ_JACJFH010000194.1:0-2711 GCF_014164495.1 Pseudoalteromonas sp. SG41-5
AAGTTAGCAATATTTTAGCTTTAGAATTAAGCTGTGCAATATGAATTTTGAATTGTTTTTTATTAATTAAGAAAGTGGTCGGCGATGCAGGATTTGAACCTGCGACCCCTTGGACCCAAACCAAGTGCGCTACCAAACTGCGCTAATCGCCGATATTGAACTATTAAACCTCGTTTTCATTGAACACTCAAACTGTGTATTTGAGACCACTTTTTGAGAAAGTGGTCGGCGATGCAGGATTTGAACCTGCGACCCCTTGGACCCAAACCAAGTGCGCTACCAAACTGCGCTAATCGCCGATATTCTTTTTTGTAAATGGGGTGACTGATGGGGCTCGAACCCACGACAACCGGAATCACAATCCGGGGCTCTACCAACTGAGCTACAACCACCGCTATATTTACGTGTTTTCAAATGGTGCACCCAGAAGGATTCGAACCTTCGACCGACGCCTTAGAAGGGCGTTGCTCTATCCAGCTGAGCTATGGGCGCATCGAAAACTTCATAGTTTACCAATAAGCCAATCTATTATAATAGAATAGTTACCTGCTTTTCAGCATTTAACTTGTGACTGTATAGGATATACCCAAACCAATCATTACCATTCTTTATAAATGAGAAAGTGGTCGGCGATGCAGGATTTGAACCTGCGACCCCTTGGACCCAAACCAAGTGCGCTACCAAACTGCGCTAATCGCCGATGCTTACTATTGTTAGCGAGTGACCTCGTTGACAACGGGGTGCATAATAGTGATTTGACCGTGTCAGGTCAAACCTTTTTTTAAGAAAATAAATCAATCGGTCATTTTTAGTTCATAATGGTCAAATATTGTGACGATCAGCTAAAATTTCAACTGTTTTATATAATTAGCGGCTATATCAGAAAAGCAACTTGGCGCATTAGCGCTTTTCTGCGAAAATAGTAAGCATATTAAAAACGAGTAATAAAGAACGTGTTCTTTATTAGCATTATATTACCCCTATTTCTATATGCATTCGTTTTTTTAAAGTATCGGTATTAAGTTAACTAACCCCAATTAAAGGTCACCCATGACGGCAAACATCATCGATGGTAAGGCAATAGCTAAACAAGTACGCAGTGCAGTAGCACAAAGAGTAAGTGAACGTGTTGCAAACGGTTTGCGCGCACCTGGACTTGCAGTTGTACTTGTAGGGCAAGATCCTGCAAGCCAAGTTTATGTAGGTTCAAAACGTAAAGCCTGTGAAGAAGTTGGCTTTATTTCTAAATCATTTGATTTACCAGCAGATACAAACGAGCAAGCATTATTAGATTTAATTGATGAACTCAATAACGATGCACAAGTTGATGGTATTTTAGTACAACTTCCTCTTCCTGCTGGTCTTGATGTTGAAAGAATCCTTGAGCATATCACTCCACTCAAAGATGTTGACGGCTTTCATCCTTATAACATTGGCCGTTTAGCACAGCGTATGCCTGCTCTTCGCCCATGTACGCCAAAAGGTATTATTACACTGCTTGATTCGACCGGTGTAAAATACAAAGGCATGCATGCAGTTGTTGTTGGCGCTTCAAATATTGTTGGTCGTCCTATGGCATTGGAACTATTACTTGCAGGTTGTACAACCACTGTGTGTCATAAATTTACGCAAGATTTAGAAACTCATGTACGCCGTGCTGATCTGTTAGTTGTGGCAGTTGGTAAACCTGAGTTTATTCCTGGGGATTGGGTTAAAGAAGGTGCAATTGTGATCGATGTAGGCATTAATCGTTTAGATAGCGGCAAATTAGTCGGTGACGTACAGTATGAGATCGCTGAACAAAAAGCACATTTCATCACGCCAGTACCTGGCGGCGTAGGCCCAATGACAGTAGCAAGCTTGATTGAAAATACCCTTGAAGCCTGTGAAAAATACCATAGCTAATTAGCCTATAACGTCGCATCAAGAATTAACAAGGGATGCTGTTTAGCAACCCTTTGTTGTTATTTATGAGGCTATTTTAGCTGAGCGCTTGCGCCGTGTTAGCTTTAACAATTGCGGCAGCACAGAGAAGAAAATCATTAAAACCATAATCGTATATTGCCAAACTTGATAGTGCTCACTTAGTAATACCACGGCGCAAATAATACCTGCGATCGGATTAGCAATCGTACCGAAAGTAAACTCAACCACCGTCATCCGGCCAAGTAACCAAACATACAAGATATACGCAAGCGCTGTATTTGGCACAATTAACCAAAATAATGCAAGCCACTGTATTGAACTGACACCATTAGCAAGTACTTGATATTGTTGTGGATCAAAGTAAATAGCTTGAGTCATTGCTACTAATGATAACAATGATCCGCCAATGATCAGCTGCCATGTTAATACCGTCCACCAATGAGTGTGGGTAGACATTTTTTGCACTAAAGTACTACCAACAACAATTGTTAACAACGCACCAATTAAAGCGAATACTCCTAAGGCATTAATCGTGACATGCTGGGGATCAAATAATCGCCAAGCCAAAATCACTAATACAAGTGCGCACACCGATTGCAAAAACGCTGGACGCTGCTTTTTAAAAACCCACGCATAAATCAACGCAACCACAGGCACAGAGACCATACCAACACCGGCAATTGCCGCTGGTAAATTAACCGCCATAATAAAAATAAAACTAAAAAACAGGGCAATATTAACCACAGCTAATAATACTAAACCGCGCCACTGTTTTGCTTTAGGCC
>NZ_JACJFH010000195.1:0-2559 GCF_014164495.1 Pseudoalteromonas sp. SG41-5
GAAAACAGTTAAATAAATTGACTGATGATGATCAGTTAAGCTAATTTAAAAACGGCTCTACAAAATGATAAATCAGGTGATCAAAGCTGATGAGAATCGGTGATCAAAGTCATGAGAATACGCACCATTTTGGCCCTGATAGGGTCTAAATCAACATATACCATACAGAATGCCTCTGCAGCTTCATCAAGAAGCGCTTGTGACTTGAAGCATCCTTCCCACAAATTTATAGAGAATAAATTTGAATGCCATTAGGCAGCCCGAAGTGTGAGCGCCACGGATGGCAGCGAATAAAAGCGCCCTGTGCAGTTATCTTCTTTATTCGCTTTACTGGCAGGCACTGTCTTCATTTAATATCTTCATAAACCAACTGATGCTTACTAAGCGCTCTCGGTATTGTTCAACCGCTTGGTTAAAAAAGATGAGCTCTGATTTACTCATGACTGCATAAGTACATACATCAATGCAAAATACCTTAGTCAATTCTAGTAACCTGTCTTCAACCCACCCCTTGCGGATTAAAATTCGTTCAATATGGGGGTAATCGCGGCGCGAGATTTATAACCTGGTGGGCCAAGTAAAAAATCGAGCAATTAAACTACCGCGTCCCTTACCCACATCCATGTAGGTAACAAAGAGTTATAGACCTTCGTCTTTCTATAAATCGAGCTCTTTAAATTGGAATAAAAGTAATGTTGTCGATATCACAACCACCAAATATATTCTTTTTATCCTCTAATAAACATTCAGGCAAAGTAACTTTTTTAAGATATTTATTTTCACCGAAGCAATCATTACTAATTGACGTTACAGAAGCCGGTATAGTCAAGTTTTCTATGTTATTCCCGACAAAACAAAACATAGGAAGAGAATCTATTTCCGCTTCAATAGTCAGCTTTTCTATTTTATTACGTCCAAATGCCCCACCACCAATTTTTATAACGCTAGCAGGAATAACAATTTCTTTAATTTGGTTTTGCTTCATCTATAAATTCTAAATACTTTGGTAACACAACAGCTTCAAGCTTTTTATTGTCAAACGCTTCACGCATAATTGCAACCACAGGTTTGTTATTAATATAATCAGGGATAACAACGTCTTTTGAATCCCCTATATAATCTAAAATTAAAATTTTGTCGTCGATATCTTTAAAAGTGTAAGATTCATTCGTTAAGTTTTCCATTACGATCCTAATTTTTATATAAGTTTCCACTTAAAATTTATGTCAAATATATCAAGTAAGTTAATCAAATATACGACTTAAAGTCATCTTTGAGTAATTTTAACTCACACAGAAACTAAGAGACTTTCAAGTGTGTAAAGCATCAACCGCGTGAATTATCTATCACGTATTTTAGAGCTGATCAAAGTAATCCCCCGCTTTATGCCTAAAAAATACATTACAGTTTTCTAACTCAACCTGTAATGGCTCTTTTTGTAAGACTTTAACATACGGATTTAGCTCTAATATAACGGTCATCGTTTTTGACAATAATAGTGCGTTGTAAAGAGCACGTTTACGTTTTTCAGAGTTAGAGTAAGGCATACGAATTATGATATTTTTTTTGCACATTGGCGCCGTGATCGGAAAGTACTCTTTTGGCACAAATACTTCAAATTGACCCCCTTTATTGAGTCCATATTCAGTGTTTACAAAATACTTGCCTGAAGTAAGTTCATATTTTATGTGATAGTAATCTGAATAACTTCCTGAATTAACTTTGATTTCTTGAGCAATAAGATGAAACGAAATTAACAACGCCATAATACTTGAGAAATATTTCATACTACCCCAATACATATAAAACTATTTAGCCATATCTATAAAATTGCTATCCGAATAGCTCTCCATACTTTAAGTGGGATAACTAAACTCACCCATATATATCAATTCAAATCCATCACCTTTGACTGTTCTTGGCCTATCAATTTCTTCCTTTGATAAAAATAGAAGCACGTTAGCATCTAATAATTCAAATTCCTCTGCTGTTTTAATAACATCATGCAGCCAATACTCAGAATATGAATACGGCTTAAAAAAAGTTTCTAATGAAGACTCCTGATCTCTTGATCCAATTTCCATGAAGTCATGATCGATAAAAACTTCTCCCTGTGATTCGCAAAATTTTGAAAGAGGAATGTCATCATCAAAACCATAACGCTCTTCAAGGAAGGAATTGTATTTTAAATGATCAGAAACTCTTCCAAGAAAAAAGTGCGAAACTTCACGACTTTTCATAATTGACTCCTTTGTCAAACCTCGTTTACAAGCAGAAATTATTAGTTGAATATACAACGAAGGAGCAAAACTAAGGATTATTAATCCTGCTTAGATTACTGATAATCATTGAATTTCATCATCAGTATAACTGATAATTAGTTACGTTGAAAAGCTGCCTACTTAACAGTAGAAAAATTAGTGAATTTCACAATGTGATCCGCACCACCAGTTTTGGACACCTAATTAAGTGAGTACAATCACTAATGAGGTGAACCATGACAAACAAGAAAAAACGTATTCTCCATTCTGCTGAATTTAAAGCAGAAGCACTGAAACT
>NZ_JACJFH010000196.1:0-2550 GCF_014164495.1 Pseudoalteromonas sp. SG41-5
TCAAAGTGCTCATTTGTAGCCCATTGTTCAGTTACAATGTAATCGGTTTGCGTGTCATTATTTTTCACAGCCAGCTCGTAGCGTAAACACCCTACTTCTTTGCGCGATAACTTTTGTAAGTTATCAAGTGCACTAAGTAACGTAGCTGCATCAGCGTTTTTACATGACAGCATTGCTATAACGGTTAACATAGTTATTCCTTTGCATTAAAAAGTGCAGACTCACTGCACTTTATATTGAACACGCTTAAAACGTGTCTTGATCCCACTGCGGTGCAAAACTTGGGGTTGCTTGACGGTCGCCGCAATCGAGAGCATCAATACGCGCAATGTCTTCTTCATCAAGTTTTACGGCTTTATCATTAAAGTTATCTTCAAGATTTTTACGCTTAGTTGATGACGGAATGGTCGTCATACCCTTGGCGTTTACCCATGCAATAACCACTTGTGCAGGGCTTGCATCATGCTTCTTAGCAATATCAATAATGGTATGATCGTTTAACACTTTACCTACCACAAATGGCATATAGGCGGTGATATGAATGTCATGCTGCTGACAAAAAGCACGTAGCTTGGTATTGGTTAAATAAGGGTGTACTTCTATTTGGTTGGTGAATATTTCACGTGAGTCCAGTGTTTGCATGGCTTCTTTTAAATTCGCAATAGTGAAGTTCGATACACCAATATGCTTAGTTAATCCTAGCTGCTTTGCCGTTAATAACTCAGTTAAATACTCGCTCATTGGCTCATCGTTTGATGGCGCAGGCCAATGGATCAACAATAAATCGACTGAATCGAGTTGCAGCTTGTTAAGAGACTCTTTCACACTGGCGATAAAATCGCTTTTATTCAGTTTGTTATTCCACACTTTGGTGGTAATAAATAGCTCGTCTCTAGGGATATTGCTGTCTTTTATCGCTTGGCCAACTTGCTCTTCATTGCCATAAATCTGTGCGGTATCAATATGGCGAAAGCCAACTTCTAATGCCATTTTTACAGATTCATAAGCTGTTTTTCCTTCTAAGCGGAATGTCCCCATGCCTAAGTCTGGCATTTCAATTACACGTTGTGTCATAACTTTATCCTTATAAAAATAATCGGTTTAAATACAAACTTATTAGATTTCTAACCTAAGTTTTTCGAAATACACCTGTTACTTTGTTCATTTAAAATTTTTGACCTCGTAAAAGGTATGAGGCCATTAACTTTAGTTTCAAGGGCTAGAGCCTGTTTATCTTTCACAGTTACTTTTACATCCGTATGTTTGGTTTTTAGATAAGGCAGTATTAATGTAGGTAGAGAGCCAGAATAAAGTGCGGAAGTTTTACTTAATTTTTTACTTAACCCATCAGATTACAAACCTAGCATGGTGATTAAATAGCTTGTAAATTAAACAATCTTCAACCAGAGAGGTAACCGGCCCTAGCACCTAATAATTATATTTATAAATGACCGCTTTATAAAAAATTGAAAGTGCATCTCTCAAGGCCGCTATTTTCAACACTGTTAGCGCTGAAAGTAGTGGCTCAGAGTCGATTTATTCTACTGCGCTTTAGTTACTTATCTCTATGTTTTTGTGTAATTTTCATTTCACTGTAGCTGCTGTGTTCCATCATTTGATCCATCATCACTTGCATCATTCTCAGCTGACCTTCCATTTTATTGATACGTTCATCGCCCTCAGTTTCTGACTCTGAATCATCACCACTTTCATTTAGGTCGTTTATCATGCGCATATTTGCACGCATTGAGTTCATATGTTGTTCCATTAGCTGCTCACGCTTTTGTGGATTATTTTCGTTTTCGATCTGTTGCATTAGCGAAAACATTTGCCGCATTTTTGGTTCCATATGCGATGTTTTTTTATCATGCATCATCTTGCCCATCATCATATGATGTTCGCCTTCGCGTTCATCTTCTTGGGCAACTGCTGTAACAGCAAAAACAGCGGTTATAAACCCCACGATTAGATATCCTTTCATAACGAACTCCTTTTCACAGTCAGTTCATCATGAATAGCATGCGTACCTTCAGCACCTTTGGCGATTAACATTGCTGAGTCAATTTGGCTTTGGCTATCAACAATACCAATTAAACGCACATCGCCTTTATTCGTAATGACTTCGATATTAAATGCTCTGAGAATAGGATCATTCATTAAAGCCATTTTAACGTTTGCAGTTACATCGATATCTAAAACATTGTTAGCCACCGTACTTTTTGGCGGCTTTTCCGCAGCAATTTCTGGGGATTTATAGCAACCAGTTAATTGTGAAACCATCAGTATTGCAATAACACATAGTATTTTTGAAAAGTATTTATCCATTAGGATATCCTCAGTATTAAGTGGAGCGATCACCATCGGCGGTAAAGTGTATTCTTCACTACCTACCATCACTTTATTATGTAAGAGGCTAACGTTCTGTTGTAAGCGTCTAGCAAAGTGCACCTGCCAGTAACTCGTCAAACCGATTAAACTATTTCTTAATTTCAATTAGGAGATAGCCATGAGAAAAATGCGTAGCCTTGAGCAGTGGCGCAACATTATCGA
>NZ_JACJFH010000197.1:0-2541 GCF_014164495.1 Pseudoalteromonas sp. SG41-5
GCAAAATAATTATTTTTTTGCATCAACGCCACCACCTTGATAACCGTAAAAATAGGTAATACGCGGAATGACCTTATTTAATCGTTTACTCTGTGGATGCGCCGAGACTTCGGCACAGACACCAAATACTTCGCTGAGCATTTCTTCCGTGATGACATATTCCGGGCTACCCGTTGCAACTAACTCACCTTGCTTTATCACCAGTAGTTCATCACACATACTTGCTGCAAGATTAAGATCATGGAACGACGCTAATACCGTTACATTTAGCGATTTAGCCAACTCCATTAATTGAATTTGATATTTAATATCTAAGTGGCTGGTAGGCTCGTCCATAATTAATAATTGAGGGCTTTGTACAATTGAACGTGCTATCAATGCGCGTTGCTTCTCGCCACCGGAAAGGGAATCAAACGATTGCTGTAAATGATGGCTCAAGCCAACTTGCTCAATCGCCTGAAAAATAATTTGTTGATCATTTTTAGTTGTCGAACTAAATAAGCTTTTATGCGGCGTAAGGCCAAGACTCACTACATCAAAAAGCGATAGGTTAAATTGCGAAGGTGTTTCTTGCAGCACCACAGCAACCTGCTTGGCATATTCATCCGCACTTAGCTGCCAAATATTTTTCCCTGCAAATATAACCTCACCGCACACTGGTTTAGTGTAACGGTATAAACAACGCAATAAACTTGATTTACCTGCGCCATTAGGCCCTAACAAACCAATAAATTGGCCTGGTTTTATTGCAAAATTAATATCGTGCAAAATGGCGGTATTTGCCACCGACCACGATAAATTAGCTACTTCAAGTAAAGGGGGATCAATTACTGCTGGTATTTGCAATGTGTTATCTCTCTAGCAATAGCTAAACCCAATACACTACAAACCATTATGATCATGGTGATAATAGAAGAGTTAGCCCGCTCAATAGGTAATAAATTAACGTATTTTGTATCTGACTTATCGCGCTTGCGACTTACAGTTGCGGGAACAGTTGAGGAGTTACACCCCATTCCAAAATACATAAGGCTCTATTATGGGCGGGTGAGTAAATATTTCAATTAATATCTTTCTAGACGGCTAAAAATAGTCTTTTAAAACACAATTCTGGGCCATGCTTTATCGCTATCATCTATGTAAATATCAATACAAATGAGCTTCCCATAACCGATTGAAAATATGTTTTGCTGATTCGACTCTTTTGGTAACTGACAAATAATACCTAATAGTTGCTTGATCACTCCGGCATGCGTTAAAACTAATTGTGCTTGAGTACGATTACTTGCAATATCAATTAGTAACGTTTGCCACCACGTTGCTATTCGCTGATAAAAATCCCTCATACTTTCGCCATGAGGGGGGGTTACTTGCCAAGGGCTTTGCCAGAAATCGCCAATACTAGGAGAATCCGTCTGTTGCCACAAATCATCATATTTACAGCCATCCCAATCACCAAAATTAAACTCTCGGAGCTGATCGGTCAGAAAAAGTGGTATTTGCTGGGCATGGCTAAAAGATCTGGCAAATTCGCTACAACGTTTCAAAGTCGAACTTTGTACAAGCTCAATATTAGTTAGTTCATTGCATGCTTGATGTAATTGCGCACGGCCAAGTTCACTGAGTAAAAAATCGGTCTGTCCGGCCAAGACTCCTTGCTCAATCAATTCGCCATGGCGTAATAAGTAAACGCGACTAGAAAATGGCGGCATAAAGCCCTCTTACATTAAAGAAAAGTACTTTTAACAATAGCATAATGATCATCCTAAACGGATTAAGCGCACATCAAAATGTAGAACGGCATTAGCTCCTATTTTCCCACCATTCCCCTTGCGCCCCCACGCCAGCTCTGCAGGAATTACAAATTCATAGCGAGAACCAACCGACATCAATAAAATACCTTCTCGTAATCCTTCGATTGCCTCATCTAAGGTAAATACTTCAGGCATTCCAGCTTTATAACTATCAGCTATTACGCTGCCATCAGCAAGCATAATACGCTGATTGATGACCACGGTATCTGTGTCAGTTACTCGCTCACCAGAGAGGTCATCTATTACTTTATACATCAAACCAGAAGCACACAGTTGAGTATCAGCATGATTACTAAATTTAACTATGAAGCTTTCACTGTTTTTACGATTGAGTCCTGATGAGCCTTTTGATTTAGTTGTTTTTTTACGTGCCATGAAGCCCCACTATTTGTATGATAAATATAATGATTTTATCGCATAGGTAGAGGCCTGAACGCAAGTTTTATAGTGAGTTTGCGAGTTTTTCAAAACAATAAAATGATCTTATACCAATCGTGTTAAGTTACTGACCATTTATAGCGACAGATAAATAGAGTGATAACAAGGCATAAATTTTGACATATAGTTGTTCTACATGAAAAATTTATAACGCAGTTAGCGCTTTATACCAATCTGCATAAAGATTAAGTCAATTTTATCCAGTCTCTAGAGCATATGCTTTTAACCGTATCAGGAACAGAAATGAATTTATTCCACGCTTGCGAAACCTGTTCGACTATTTCTTCAT
>NZ_JACJFH010000198.1:0-2532 GCF_014164495.1 Pseudoalteromonas sp. SG41-5
CGATAATGATCACTTTTGTGTTCTTAATGATTTTGCCGATCAAAGCTTAATGCCACTCGTAACCGAGTTCACGTTTTATCATTTTTGTAGGTATGTTAAACCGTTATCTAAATCATTTGATGAGGATAACAATAATGTCAACAAGACCTATATCTATGAGTAAATTACATGCTATTTTACGGCTGAAATATTCAGCAAAATTATCCCATCGAGAGATTGCCAGAAGCTTAAATATCTCCCCTGGCACTGTGGCTAATTACGTTAAAAAGGCCAATGAGTTAGGGTTAAACCAATGGCCGTTACCTGACGATAAACAACACGGTACGTTTCTTAATACAAAAATCAGGGACTTCTCACCCCGTCAAAAAAGATACCCAACACCTGACTGGCTCACCATCAATAAGGATTTAAAGCAGCACAAACATTTGACGTTGCAGTTAGTATTCGATGAAATGCGTGAGAAAGTCGGTGAGCCTTATTACAGCTATAGCCACTTCTGCCGCGCCTATCGGGAATGGGTGGGGAAACAACGGTTGTCGATGCGGCAGCATCATAAAGGTGGTGAAAAGCTGTTTGTGGATTATTGTGGCCCCACACTGACCATCACGTGCCCCACAACGCAGGAAACACGGACTGCTCAAGTATTTGTTGCCGTGCTCGGCGCATCAAACTATACCTATGCTGAGGCAACGTATAGCCAGCAACTTGAAGACTGGGTGATGAGTCATGCCCGTTGTTTTGCGTTTTTAGGCGGTGTGCCTGAACTTGTTATTCCCGACAACTTAAAAAGTGCTGTTAGTAAACCCTGTCGCTACGAGCCTGATCTAAACCCCACTTATCATCAATTAGCCGAGTATTATAACGTCGCTGTCATACCCGCTAGACCTTATAAACCCAAAGATAAATCAAAGGCTGAAGTCGGTGTACAAATTGTTGAGCGTTGGATCATGGCACGTCTGCGTAACCAAACCTTCTACAGCTTAGCGCACCTAAATCAAGAAATAGCAAAGCTACTTGATGTAATGAACAATAAGGTGATGAAGCAATATCAACAATCACGTAAACAGCTTTTTGATATGCTGGATAAAAGCGCATTAAAGCCATTGCCTGAAAAGCCCTATCACTATACACAAATCAAAACGGTGCGAGTACACATTGATTATCATGTTGAAATAGAAAAACATTATTACAGTGTGCCGTATCAGTGGGTTAAGAAACAATTACGCGCACACATAACCAATCAGCTAGTACAGCTTTATCATGACGATACCTTAATCGCACAGCATCCGCGCTCACATCATTTAGGTGGGCATACAACACAGTCTCATCATATGCCTCTGGCGCATCAAAAACAGCATGAGCAGTCACCGATAAATTTACGCTCATGGGCATTAAGTATTGGGGAGTATACCCACCAAGTTATTGAGTTACAGCTCAGTGGACGGCGTCACCCCGAGCACGCTTATCGCGCCTGTTTAGGGGTGTTAAGTTTAGCTAAAACTTATTCAAAAGAACGGCTTGAGCAAGCGTGTTATCGCGCAATCATAATGAATACGACCACACTCAAATCAATTAAGCAGATGCTGAAAAAGGGGTTGGATCAACAACCGTTACCCACACAGCAAACAGAGCCAGAAAAGCCAATTACACATAGCAACATACGTGGCACAGATTATTACCATTAAGGAATGCAAACATGATAGACACCATTAACCAGCAACTTCAACTACTCAAGTTATCCGGTATAAAGCAAGCACTCAAGCAACAGCTTGAACAGCCAAATCTATATCAAGAACAAAGCTTTATAGAGCGCGTCAGTTTATTGCTCACTCATGAAATTGATACGCGTGAGCAAAGAAAAATCGACCGGCTAGTGCGACACGCTAAATTCCGCTTACCGGCTCAGTTAAATCAACTGATTTACTCGCCGACACGTAATATAGAAAAAGCACAGATACGTAACTTAAGCCAAAATAGCTGGCTAAACTTACATCAAAATATCTTAATCACTGGGGCAACAGGCTGTGGAAAAACATACCTTGCGTGTGCCTTAGGACATGAGCACTGCCTACAAGGAAAAAGTGTTTACTATATTCGATTAAAAGAACTACTCGAAAGCCTGTTTCTAGCACAAGCAGATGGTAGTTACCGGAAATTACTGGCGAAGTTAATAAAGTATGATCTACTGATCTTAGACGACTGGGGGCTTGAACCACTGAGTGCTCAGCAACGAGGTGACTTACTCGAATTAATCGATGCGCGGTATGGGTATAAATCACACATAATTATAAGCCAGCTACCACAGGAAAACTGGCATGAAATGATAGGAGAATCAACCCATGCTGACGCCATTTTAGATAGGCTAATTCATGGTTCAATTAAGTTGAACTTAAAAGGAGAATCGATACGAAAACAGTTAAATAAATTGACTGATGATGATCAGTTAAGCTAATTTAAAAACGGCTCTACAAAATGATAAATCAGGTGATCAAAGCTGATGAGAATCGGTGATCAAAGTCATGAGAATACGCA
>NZ_JACJFH010000199.1:0-2493 GCF_014164495.1 Pseudoalteromonas sp. SG41-5
GGAAAGTAATTCATTACACCCGGCGCGCCCATTTTCGAGGTTAACCTGCAAACAATCTCTTCCCATTTAAAGCAACAGTTACCTAAGTCATCTCGTTGTTCACAACCTGGTATATCAAAAGTAAACCCGACTGTTTGGTTTTGCCTGTCAAGATACATCATCTTATCAGGTATATACCTAGCCGTTATTGGTAATAAATTTAAGAAGAATAAGTTCCAGCAAAAGGTGAGGATTACAAGCCACCAAGGAAATGGCTCTTCAGAATACGTTGCGACAACGCAGGCTATTAGTAACAATAAGCTTAATACAGCCCCGATAGCCATTGGTCCAAATAATATGGCTTTTATAGGGTTATTACCACAAGGGACAACTTTGTATTTTTCGCGCTGATTTTCATATAACTTGTTCGTATCAAGCCAATCATATAAAAAGCACAGGCCTTTAAATTCGTGATATATATTTTTTATACTACGATATTCAAAAAAACGATTAAACTTCGTTTTCTTTGGCATGATTCCAACACCAAAGTAATTATTTTTTTGCATCAGGTTCCTTATGCAATTGCTAAATCAGGTGAGGCATTTTCAATTGGCTTTTCAAACGCATCAAAATCGGAAGTTTAAGATGACACCTATCTTAATTATTCAGAGTGAGTGTCGTTTTTATTGTTCAATTTGCGCGGCGTAAAGCCGCGCCTACGCAAATTTAAATGACTGTTTATTATGTCGCCATGTAACAGAGCCACCAACGTGACGGTAAACCTAGGCAGCAGTTGCGCCTAGGTTTGAATTCCTTTTCTGATTGTTAAAGAGCATTTGGCCTGTGACCAGAAACCAGTTTTTAAATAACCAGAATCACAAAAGTAAAATATTGAGCGCGTAGGCACGTTTTATGTTTTTCTCTAGTAATACGGGGTCATCACTAAAGGGGGCAATAACATAATTAACTTCATCCCTCGGGTATTCTTTTTCGCCATCAATATCCGTATGAAAAACATATTTATAATTATTTTTTATCTCGGCATCGAGTGGGTAATTATCCATATAGGGGCCAATTTTATCGCCTTTCCAAACTGTGCTATATCCCTTATCTAGATAATGTTGAACCGAAGGTAACATTGCGTAAGGTATTGGTTTATTTTTATCCATAAATTCATTCAATAGCGTCCATAGATTACATGCGTCGTCATAGCCATCAGCAAATGCGACTATGTACTGGCAATCCCTTTTACCATGTTTAGGATACTTTTTTGGAATCAAGCTATCTACAGGCATACCGGAGCCTAAACTAAATCCTAATGAACCTCGGTACAGTTCAACTTCTTCAAAAGGGATCACAAGTTCAGGGTTGCCACCAAACGCAGGGAAATTTACATTGCCGGTTTTTCGGTCAAACACGACAGAGGTTGCTCTGGGGATTTTTGCTTTGCGGTGATAAATAAAAGCAATTATTAATAATAAAACTTGCCCTAGGATAAACAAAGGGTGAAAAAGAAATGAGTCCAAGAGGTGCTGTAAACTTTTCGCTTTAAATAACCCGAGTACTTGCATTATCGTTCCAATTGCAAAGAAGGTTAATGCTTGCCAAGAATAAGAACTATCATCCGTATCCGTCATACTTCCCATTAATAATAACCCGTAATAACGGCCATCAGCCCCCAGTTCATCTTTTACTCCTAATAGGTTGTCATAATTGATTTCCACTTTTCGGTAATACTTCCCCATATCAGTTGGTTTTTTAGGGGGGCGTAATTCAGATACTTGTTCGGTGTTTATCATAATGTTACTCAAATCCTAATTCTTTTTTTAGCGCATAATTTAATAGTGATAAATTCACTTCGGTTGTAAGCCATTTATTTGGTTTTTCAAGCTCGCCGTACTCATCGCGTTTTGATACTGGTAATATAAATTTATTATCCTCAAAGGCTGTGCTAACTGACGCCCCTTTACCTTTTGGATACGTTTTAACACGTAGTCTAAACGTGATTCTGGTTGTGTTGAGCGCTTTAAATATGGCGGCGCAATTATGCTGATTTAAATCGAGCCGTATACCCTGCCCACTTGATAAATCAGTCACTAAAAAATTAAGATGGTGTCATTGTTATTCCATTTCTAAAGTACGCGTATTTTAAGGTGGCTGTCTTCTTAATTTTCCATCTGGAAAAATAACAACGCCACTACTAACAGAAGCTGCAAACTAAACCTAAAGCAATTAAATGCATCACTTTAGGTTCAAGTTTTTAAATTTTTAAAGAGCGATTTAGCTTTTAATTACCACACTTCCTGACGGTTAACTTGGCAATCTGCTGGGTCTAAATAGGGTTTTAACTCCTCAGGAAATCCGTGCTTTTCTGTTATATCTTTATCGATTTTGAAGTAATGCTCTATTGATTGATATAAGTGTGTACCAAGCGGGATTGATGTATCCATAAAGGTCATGGCTGTGGCGTATGCCAGTGAATCCCATTGACGATTTTAACCACCTACATAAAAA
>NZ_JACJFH010000019.1:0-59952 GCF_014164495.1 Pseudoalteromonas sp. SG41-5
ACTTCGCAAGCTTGGATCTCACCTTTAGAATCGCGCAGTGTTATTGCAGGGTCTTGATAACGGCTATTTCCCGCTTCTTTATCAATAATGTGATCAGCAAAGTTTGATAATAGATCGCGTTGATTTGGTGCACGAAATCCGATCGAGTAGTTTAATGCGTTTTCTACAGCATAACCTTCATGTGGACAGCCCGGCGGGATGTATAAAATATCGCCTGGTTCTAGGATGCAATCAATCACGGCTGGAAATTGTTCAACTTGTAATAAACTTTTATTTTGTGCAAATTGTTTTAGTTTATTATCTGGCATACCGACACGCCAATGACGCTTGCCTTCACCTTGAATAATAAATACGTCGTATTGATCTAAATGCGGACCGACTCCACCCCCAGGCGTTGAAAAGCTGATCATTAGGTCATCAATACGCCAATTAGGAATAAACCGAAATGGTTCCAGCAGCTGCGCAGCATTAGGATGCCAATGATCGACTGCTTGTACGAGTAGGGTAGAATGTTGCTCGGTTAGTAATTCAAAATCTTCAAATGGGCCATGATGCGCTTGCCAGTCATTATCATGATTAGTGATAATACGCGATTCAATGCTCTCTTCCATGGCAAGACCGGCAAGCTCATTAGCATCAAGCGGGTCGGCAAAGTCTGTAAACCCTTGCTTGATCAAGAGCGGTTTTTTTTGCCAAAACTGTGTTAGAAAGTCTTGCTCGGATAAGTCGTTAATCGTTAATTGATACATGCTGCGCCCATTAAAATGAAAAAAGCGAAAGGCAAGAGCCTTTCGCTTTATAGTGTATATAAAATAAGTTGTCGCAGAAAGCTTAAACTAGGTTGTCGATAAACTCGACAGCACGACCAATATAGTTAGCCGGTGTTAGTTTTTTCATTTCTACTTTTGCTTCTTCCGGTAACTCTAAACCATCGATGAAGTCAGCCATGATCTCTTGATTTACACGTTTACCACGGGTTAAATCTTTTAGCTTTTCGTATGGTTTTTCGATGCCGTATTTACGCATTACCGTCTGAATTGGCTCTGCTAGCAGTTCCCAGTTCTGATCCAACTCGTCAAGTAATCGTTGCTCGTTTACTTCTAACTTGCTTACACCTTTTAGGGTTGACTGGTATGCAATTAGCGCATAACCCATACCAACACCTAAGTTACGCAGTACTGTTGAGTCAGTAAGGTCACGTTGCCAGCGAGATACCGGCAGCTTTTGCGCTAGATGAGCGAAAATAGCATTTGCTAGACCTAAGTTACCTTCTGAGTTTTCAAAATCAATCGGGTTAACTTTATGTGGCATAGTTGATGAACCAATTTCACCCGCAATGGTTTTTTGTTTAAAGTGATTTAGCGCTATATAGCCCCATGCATCACGGTCAAAATCTAATAAGATAGTGTTAAAGCGAGCAATCGCATCAAATAACTCGGCAATGTAGTCATGCGGTTCAATTTGCGTTGTAAATGGGTTGAATGTTAACCCTAGGCTAGTTACAAATTGCTCAGCATGATTGTGCCAATCGTAATCAGGGTAGGCACTGAGGTGAGCATTGTAGTTACCTACAGCACCGTTGATTTTACCTAGCATTTCAACTTGTGCAATTTGGTCACGTTGACGCTTTAAACGCATATATACGTTGGCAAATTCTTTGCCCATAGTTGAAGGTGTTGCAGGTTGACCGTGAGTACGTGTCATCATTGGTACTGCTTTGTACTCAATGGCTTTTTCTTTAATTGCATTAAGTAGTTGATCACAGTAAGGAAGTAATACTTCGTTACGTGCTTCAGTGAGCATTAAACCGTGAGACAGGTTATTGATGTCTTCTGATGTACATGCAAAGTGAATAAATTCATTAATTGCATGTAACTCGGCGTTGTCAGCTACTTTTTCTTTTAATAAGTATTCAACGGCTTTAACATCGTGGTTTGTAGTACGCTCGATATCTTTTACACGTTGCGCATCGGCTTCGCTGAAGTTATCAACAATCGCGTTAAGTAAAGCATTGGCTTCGTCGCTAAATGCCGGTACTTCTTTGATCGCATCAGCTGCTGCAAGGGCTTGTAACCAACGAACTTCGACTGTTACACGGTATTTTATCAAGCCAAATTCGCTGAAAATACTGCGTAGTTCAGTGGTTTTGCTGCCGTAGCGACCATCCACCGGAGAGATAGCTGTTAACGCTGAAAGCTCCATAATAACTCCTAAATTTTAGTTTTGAACGATAATTAAATATGGTTTTTAGCAATGGCGATAATTCTTCTTTTCGCAAAGAAAAAGTGACGGCGTTTACCGCCCATTTGTCGCCATAATACTGCACTGCGAATACCTGCTAATAATAATGCACGTATTTTGTGTTGTACTAATTGCTGTTTTAGTAAGTCAGGCTTGCCATAAACCTGAATTCGGTGCCCTAGGGGGCTAAGCACCTTTGAATAAATATCGGCAAGAGCCGTAATAACAGTGTCATCAGTAATAGCAAAGTGATCAAGACGTCGCTTGATATCATCAATGCTTTTACCAAGCTCTGCTAAGCTACTTGCTTTTGCGCTCAGTGCACGCTCAAGTTGCATTAAACCGCCAACGTATTTGACGATTTCAACATCTTTCTTTTCACCTGCACTGAGTTGATCAAGTAAGATTTTATAACCATCTCTTAGATTCTCAGTGCCTTGATACACATCACTGGGTGAATCAGGGGAGGTTTGTACAATACTGGTTAATAGTTTTTCTAATTCGTAATCGTTGCTACTGCCGTACTGCGCTATTTTTTGAACTTGTTTAGCAACTTGGCACATGGCTGCTAATGCCATGACTTGGTGTTCATTCATTATTTGATCACCGAATCAATAATACCGCCACCTAAACATATTTCGTTGACATAAAACACCGCAGATTGTCCTGGGGTTACTGCTTTTTGTGGTTCATCAAATAATACTCGGGCAAAACCATCATCGCCAACGAGCAGCGTACAGTTTAGGTCTTCTTGACGATAGCGAGTTTTTACCGTGCAGCGGGTGGTACCTTTTGGCCCAACACGATCAACCCAGTGTAATTGGTTGGCATTTAGTCCATTGCTGTAAAGACGCGGATGGTCTTTACCTTGACCAACAATCAATACGTTGCGTTCTAAGTCTTTATCTACTACATACCATGGTTCGCCAGAGCCTTCTCTCATGCCACCAATTAGCAAACCTTTGCGTTGACCGAGAGTGTGATACATTAAGCCTTCGTGCTCACCAACGTTGTTACCGTCTGTGTCTTCAATAACACCCGGTTGTGCAGGTAAGAATTTTTGTAGGAAGTCTTTAAACTTACGCTCACCGATAAAGCAAATACCGGTACTGTCTTTTTTATCGTGGGTAATTAAGTCTTGCTCTTCAGCAATGCGACGCACTTCAGGTTTGGCAATATCACCAACTGGGAACAGCGTTTGTGCAATATGTTCATGACTTAATGTGTATAAAAAGTAGCTTTGGTCTTTGTTATCATCAAGACCACGACACATAACGTATTTATCATCGCGTAATTCACGGCGTACATAATGGCCCGTGGCTATAAAATCAGCGCCAAGCGCCGTTGCTGCAAATTCTAAAAAAGCTTTGAATTTGATTTCTTTATTACACATGATGTCAGGATTTGGCGTACGGCCTGCTTTATATTCAGCAAGAAAGTACTCAAATACGTTATCCCAATATTCTGCGGCAAAATTAACTGTGTGTAGTTCAATCCCCAGCTTGTCACAGACTGCTTGCGCGTCTTTTAAATCGTCGGCAGCAGCGCAATATTCATCATTATCATCTTCTTCCCAGTTTTTCATAAACAGGCCTTCAACTTGATAGCCTTGTTGTTTTAATAAATAAGCTGATACAGAAGAATCAACACCGCCGGACATGCCAACGATGACTTTAATGTGACTATTTTCGCTCATGGATAATTTCGCTTATACAGGTTGCTGTCATTTACACTACTAGAGCTTATGCGAACAAAACAGGGTGATAAAAGCAACCTTGATTGACTACATAGGCTATGAAAGGCCGCGATTATAGCATGTAAATCGACAGCCAAGCCACCCAAAATATGAGTTTTGTCGTGGGGTTAAGTGTGTATAAAAATCTTTGCGTAATTGAGCATTAAGGATATACGGGGGGTTAAGGCTATAAGTTTAGCTTCTAAGCTTGATATGGCTGAGTTTAAGTTGCAAAGGCTCTTTCAGCGATAGTGAAACTTAAACTCATGTATATGTAAGTTGTTATTCTACACCAATAAACCCGCCGGTTTGGTGTGTCCACAACGCGGCATAAATACCATTTTGTGCCAGCAGTTCTTCATGGCTACCTAGCTCTACAATGCCGCCCTCATCAAGTACGATGAGCCGATCCATTTGTGCAATAGTGGATAGTCGATGCGCGATGGCAATGACGGTTTTGCCGGTCATTAAATCATCAAGACTAGCTTGAATAGCCGCTTCAACTTCAGAATCGAGCGCGCTGGTGGCTTCATCTAAAATTAATATCGGGGCGTTTTTCAGCAGCACCCGAGCAATGGCGATACGTTGGCGTTGACCTCCAGAGAGTTTTACGCCGCGCTCACCCACTTGGGCTGCAAAACCTTTGTTGCCTTTGCTATCTTCAAGGTCATCAATAAACTCTAGCGCTTTGGCTTGTTTAGCCGCTTTCATCATTTCTTCATCGCTGGCATCTGGGCGGCCATAAAGGATATTTTCTTTGACTGTCCGATGCAGTAAAGAAGTATCTTGGGTAACCATCGCAATGTACTTACGCAGGCTTTCTTGACTCACTTTTGAGATATCTTGGCCGTCGATGTTGATACTACCGCTATCAATATCGTAAAAACGTAGCAACAAATTAACGAGTGTTGACTTACCAGCGCCAGAGCGACCAACAAGACCTATTTTCTCTCCGGCTTTGATGTTGAGATTTAAGCCATTGATAACAGCGCCGCGATTCGTTTCGTTTGCGGCCTTACCATAGTTAAAATGCACATTATTAAAGTCAATTGCACCTGTGGTTACACTTAATGTGCTGGCATCAGGCAGATCATCGACTTCAATTGGGTTTGATAACGTTTTCATACCATCAGCGACAGTGCCGATGTTTTCAAACAAGCCACTAATTTCCCACATGATCCACTGCGCCATGCCATTTAAACGCAGTGCTAAGCTTACCGCAATTGCAATTGCGCCGGCACTAATGGCACTCAGAGTCCATAAATACAAAGATAATGCCGCAACACTAAATACTAAGAAGTAGTTAAGCGTTTGAATGGCAAAATTTAAACTGGTAACTAAGCGCATTTGCTTATACACAGGTTGTAAAAATACATCCATGCTGTCTTTTGCGTACTGCTCTTCACGTTGGGTATATGAGAACAATTTAATAGTCGAAATATTCGTATAACTGTCAACTATTCGGCCGGTCATCTCAGAGCGAGCGTCTGCTTGCGAGCTAGCCACTTTTTTGAGCTTAGGTACATAGTACATTTGGATCAAAATATACAGAGCTAACCATACAAGCAAAGGAAGCATTAAGCGCCAATCGGCTTCGGCTACTAAAAACACCATAGCGCCAAAATAAACCACTATGTACATTAATACATCAAGTAGTTTCATCACGGTTTCACGCACCGCGAGGGATGTTTGCATTACTTTGGTGGCGATGCGCCCTGCAAATTCATTTTGGTAAAAGCTCACACTTTGGCGAAGCAAGTAGCGATGTGCTAACCAACGAATTGACATCGGGTAATTACCTAACAAGGCTTGGTGCAATATCGCAGAATGAAAAAACACCACGATAGGTAGGACAACAAGTAGCACTATCGCCATTTTTATGAGTTCAGATTTTTGCTCAACAAATAATGTTTCAGGGGTGTAGATACTTAGCCAATCAACAAGCTGGCCCATATAGCTAAACAGTGATACTTCTAAAATCGCGAGCAATGCTGCGCTTAGCGACATAAAAAATAGCGAGACTTCCATACCTTTAGTGTAGTGACGACAAAATGCAAATAGCGTCGCAGGAGGCTGGGTAGGCTTTTGTTCGGGAAACGGCTTGATCATCCGCTCAAATAATCGATACATTTTAATATCTTGAATAGCAAAAATGGCGTTAACTATATCACTGAAAAGCGACAAAAACAGGTTTGCATAATGATCTTTTTGCTTGTTTGTCGGTTATTACAAAACAACAGTGACTACCATTTTATTTTGCCAATCAGCATATCTTTAAACATCACCCAGTCTGCCCATAAGCTATAAAACGGGTATTTGAAGGTAGCAGGGCGGTTTTTCTCAAAGAAAAAATGACCAACCCAGGCAAAACCATAACCAATAATGGGTAGCAACCACAACAGCATAAATTGTTGGCTATACAGCACATACAAAACGATAATAAGCACCAAAGAGCTACCAAAAAAATGTAACCGTTTGCAGGTAATATTTTTATGTTCTTGTAAGTAGTATGGGTAAAACTTCTTAAAGCTAGTAAATTCTGGTGTACTTTTCATATCACATATCTTGTTAATGCTAGCTATTACTTGAAAAAAGGCGTTGGTGTGTTTTAAACGCATACTCGTCAGTCATGCCACTTAAATAATCACAAATTACTCTGTGTGTATTACCATTTTGTTGTTGTGCTAGGCGAAACACATTTGCTGTGGTTTCAGGTAAAAGTCGTAATGGTTCGCAGGCAAATGCTTCAAATAATTCAATAATTAACTTTTGTCCTTTAAACTCAATTTGCTGCATATGTGAAGCACGAATGAGTCGTTGATAAATAAATGACTTTAAAGTCTCAAGTAAATGCTGATAACAGTGGGGTAGTTCAACGGTGTAATTTAAAATTGGATTTTCAAACTCAAGTTCTGTGTGCACAATGGATGATTGAGTAATAAATAAGTTTACTAATTCCCCAATCACATCTTTACGTTGTGCTTCGCTACCTAAAAATAGCCGCTCGGTTAAGTTACTGTCGCCAAGCCACTCACATTGCACAAGCTCAAGTGCGGGTAAGGCATGATTTTGCCACTCTTTTAGGGTGATTTGCTCTGTTGCAATTGCGTCTTCAAGGTCATGTACGGCATAAGCAATATCGTCGGCAAGTTCCATAATTGCTGCATCAAGGGATTTAAAACTGGTTTTAGATCTAAACTCATCGACGGCCTTAAAATCGCCTAAGCGTTGTTTATCAGCGTCAGATAAAGGCGCTACAATCCAGTCAAAGGTCGCTTTATCATCCTTGTATAAACCTTTTGCTGGACGCCAGTCGTCAGCTTTTATAAATGCACGTTGCGGATCATGATGTGGGATGGTGTGCCATAAGTCATCAATAAAAGCCGGGTATTTTATAAAGCCAAGCAAAGTACGGCGCGTTAAGTTCATACCATGACCATCACTGTATGGTTCGAGTCTTGAAACAATGCGCAGTGTTTGTGCATTGCCTTCAAAACCACCATGTTCACGCATCATGTAGTTAAGGGCAATTTCACCGCCATGGCCATAAGGAGGATGGCCTATATCATGCGCCAAACAAAGCGTCTCAAGCAAACTAGGGTCGGGAAAATGTGTGAAGTCAGGGTGTTGTTTCTCTAAATGACGAAGTAAACCACTGCCAATTTGCGATACCTCTAAAGAATGAGTTAATCGTGTACGATGAAAATCATTTAGGCCAATTCCCATTATCTGAGTTTTAGCTTGCAAACGTCTAAATGCAGCTGCATGGATTATCCGGGAGCGGTCTACTTGCCACGCTGAGCGATTGTCATTAGGGCGAAACTTGTTTTGATTTATTATGCGGCTTTGCCAGTCTAATTCCATTAATGAGTATCCGGTAACTTTTTTAGCGTTTCTATGCGCTTAATTGTAGCTGATTTTTTTAGATTATAAATCCTTCCAATGGGTATATTCGCCTTTATTGAAGGGCTTAGGTATAATGAATGGTCAGATGCGTGTGGATATACCATGCATAAATGTTAGTTTCTTTGAGAGAATACATGCTTAAGTATCTTTTTCGTTTAATCGTTAGCCTATTTTTTATTTGGGCATTGAGTTACCCATTTATAGAAAAATCGGATCCAGTTATTGAGGACGAAACAACCTCAATCAAGCCACCAGTCAAAAAGAAAGAAAAGCCATTACATAATGTTAAACTTCCTGACTTTGATGGTTTTAGTGATGTAAAAGAAAAAAAACATGCTTTTTTTAACTTTATTCGGCCGCATGTTGAGGCTGAAAATAAAAAAATTCTGCAGCAGCGGGCAACGTTGGAGATTGCATTGATGATGATGCAATACGATGAACCATTAAGTCGCACGCAAACCAAGCAAGTTAAAACGATTTTAAATAGCTATAAATTACCAGAAACGATTGATAGTTTGTCTTTGCGTAAGGCATTAAGCCGAGTTGATATTATTCCTAAAGAGTTAGCGCTGATGCAAGCGGCCAACGAATCAGCATGGGGGACGTCTCGGTTTGCTCGAATAGGTTTAAACTTTTTTGGTCAGTGGTGTTATAGCAAGGGCTGCGGTATGGTGCCTAATCGTCGTAATACCGGTGCAGATCATGAGGTGGCGGCATTTAAATCTGTGCGCGCAGCCGTGACTTCTTATTTTAAGAATATTAATACTCATGCCGCCTATAAACACTTACGTAGTATCCGCGCCGATTTACGTTTACAAGAAAAGCCAATTTCAGCGACTAAACTAAGCTACGGATTAACCTCATACTCTGAGCGTGGTGAGGCGTATATCGAAGAATTAAATCAAATGATCAACCAAAATAGAGCCTACTTTGATGAATAACCCAGTACGTAGTATCAGTCATATTATGGCAGCTGCCGTTGTACTAATAGCAACGTTTACTGTGCAAGCAAAAGAGTTTGTGGTCTCCTATGATGGCTTTTATGATCGTTTAAAAGTCGTCAATAAAGGTGATTTTCAATTTGCTCAGGTCAATTTTTACATCACCGACATTGCTAGTAATGATGAATGTTTAATTAAAACCGGGCGCATTATTACTGAGCGAGAGGAGTTTCCACTTAATTACACTGAGCATGCTCAGCTTTTACTTCCTTTTGATAAACAACTTGATACAAATAAAGCTGTGGTGGTTATCGAGCCTCAGAACGAAAATCACGATTGCCAGTTAAAACTGCAAATTGAAGCGCGTGAGTTTAATAATAGTAATTTGAATAAACACCAGTTGTATCAGCTTAATAATGAATTTGATGAATTATTATCGGATCTGTCGGGTTTTTTTGTTAGCAAACTGATGAGCTTTTTATTGCCTGAACAACAAGGTGTAGTGCTGACTTTTGCAGAGCCAGTCACTATTGCCGATCCTGCTTTTGATTGCCAAGGGGCAATTTGTCATGTCAGAGTTACTGAGCAGTGGGAAGACGATAAAACAGCATTTGCTGTGTCAGTGCCATTACTAAAAGTAACGCCATGGATTGCTAAGTAGTAAAAAACAGTTCAGCAAGCGTTGTTAACAGCAGCGCTTGATTTATGTTATTACTAATCAATGCCTATGAATAACCTTGTTTTTAGGCAATTAAGTTACACGCAGCCCAAAGCACGTTAAAATACAGTCATTATAGATTTAAAATAATTCCTTAGATATGAATAAAACCCATGTGATTGAATGCCTGCGTTTTGCTTTAGAAGCGCAACTTACTACCGCGCAGGCTGCTGCAAAGACAGCCCATGACACCGCCACTCATGAAGAAAACATTGCTGAAAATAAATACGATACATTAGGCCTAGAAGCTGCCTATTTGGCACAAGGGCAAGCACAGCGTGTGAATGACTGCCATTTGAGTATTATCGAGTTTGAAAAGGCATTTAAAATCGCTGTATCAAGTAAAGTTACCATTGGTTCGCTGGTCTGTATCTGCGATGAAGACGAAAATCTAAAATGGTATTTTTTAGGACCACTTTCTGGTGGTTTAAGCATTAAAATAAAAGACACCACAGTGTATGTTCTCACACCACTGTCGCCATTAGGTCAATTACTGATGGATAAGCAACAAGGTGATGAGTTTAGTTTTACAATAGCAAATAAATCCACGTTATTAGAAATTGTTTCAATAAGTTAGTGGTGCTGAAAGGCGCTTTAACCAGCTTTATTAGACCTTACTGTGGTTGATTAAATTTACTTATCTTAACGCTAAAAATTACTCGTTGGTAAGGTAGCGAAAAACCCTTTATAAATCACCTGTAGATTAAGCAGTAGCTGAATCTAAAGCACCCATCCTGTTAAGTACACCAGTAGCACAACAATGACTTAGCAGTATGGGTGTTTCTATTTACATTCACTCTTATATTTGTATTTTGACTTATTTTAGGAAAAGTCGTGTTTAAAACCTTGATTGTGGTTGATAACAACGAGCAGGCACTTGCTCATTCATTCGAAAACGTAATTACCTTCAATACCTACTTACGAGATTACCCAAAGCATAATGAGCCAAAAACGCGCATTATTAATCTATGCGACTCAAGCCAATACTTGAGTAAAGGCTATTATTGCTCATTACTTGCTGAGGCACGTAAACATCAGGTATTACCAAGTGTAAAAACGATTAATGCGCTACGTAGTGGCCAAACTTTAATGCTTAATGTTGGTCATCTTGATGATGCCTTATATTTTGGGCACGCGGTAAATGAATTACAAAACAAAGCGGCAAAAATGGTATTTAAACAATACCCAGCGCCTATTTTATTTGTAGATGAAGCTGGGCTGTTACAGCAAGGTTCATTGGCGTCGCTTAATGCTCAGCAGCATCAAGACTTTGTTGCTAAATTAACTGAGTTTACGCAAACACAGTGGCGTATAAGCAGTACGCAAAAACGTTACCGCTGGGATATGGCTATTTTAGTTGATCACAATGAAAAAGTGCCACCAAGCGATAAAGATGCAATAGCCCGTTTTATTAAAGCGGCAGCTAAACATGGTATCTATGCTCAAGCGCTAAGCTTTGACGAAATAGATAATATCGCTCAGTTTGATGCGCTATTTATTCGTCAAACAACTGCAATTGACCACCCAACTTATCGTCTGGCAAGTAAGGCGCAGAGCCAAGGATTAGTGGTGATTGATGATGCTGAGTCTATTTTACGCTGTTGTAATAAAGTGTATTTGCATGATGCGTTTAACTATCAAAAAGTACCGAGCTTAAAAACCGTAGTAGTAGCTGATCAAAGTGATGAAACCATCAGTCAGCTTGAAGAGGCATTTACTTATCCATTAGTGCTTAAAATGCCGGAAGGGTCGTTTTCAAAAGGTGTCTACAAAGTAACTGATCGCAATGAGCTGGCAGCAAAATTGGCTGAGCTATTTGAATTTAGCGCTTTAGTTCTAGCCCAAGAATATATGTACACAGAATACGATTGGCGAGTAGGGGTACTAAATGGTCGTGCTATCTATGCATGTCGTTATTTAATGGCTCGCAATCATTGGCAAATTTATAATCATGATGCAAAACGGTTTTTCTCTGGTGGTTTTGAAACACTGCCTACTTTTGAGTTGCCAAAAGCAGTTTTAGATGCGGCATTAAAAGCATGTAAAACTGTCGGTAAAGGACTCTATGGTGTGGATGTTAAAGAACACCAAGGCCGTGCATATGTGCTTGAAGTAAACGATAACCCAAGTATTGACCATAAAGTCGAAGATGGTTACTTAGGTGATGAACTTTATATGATCATTATGGAAGAATTTAAACAACGCCTCGAAGCACGAGGCCGGAGTTAATGACCGAGCATAGTGTGGCAGTTCGCGCTGCCACAGACAGCGATTTAAAAGCGTTACTTGAGATAGAGCAGCAAAGTTTTAATCAAGATAGATTGAGTGCGCGTAGCTTGAAGCGCTGGATTGCAGCCAAACATGGTATTTTAATGGTTGCAGAGTTAGATCAACAGATACTCGGCTATGGCTTAGTGTGGTGTCATAAAGGCACTCGTTTAGCACGTTTATATTCGCTAGCAGTTGCACCAAATGCACAAGGCAAAGGCATTGCTCAGCAGCTTTTGAAAGCACTAGAAAGAGCAACGGCTGAACGCGGGCGGTTATTTATGCGTCTTGAAGTGGCGGTAAATAATAAAGCTGCAATCGCACTTTATGAAAAGCTTGGCTATCGGGTATTTGGGCAATACAGTGACTATTATGATGATCATAGCGATGCCTTGCGGATGCAAAAAAACATTCGTAAAACTAATGAGCTTGAGTTTTCGCGTGTAACGCCTTGGTATCAGCAAACAACCGAATTTACTTGCGGGCCAGCGGCATTATTAATGGCAATGTCATCAATAAAAAAAGCGATTATTTCACAAGTGAATGAGCTTGATATTTGGCGTGAAGCAACCACTATTTTTATGACCTCTGGTCATGGTGGTTGTCATCCATTAGGACTTGCTTTAGCTGCCAATAAACGCGGTTTTACAGCCGATGTGATTATTAATACACGTGATACATTGTTTGTTGATGGCGTAAGAAGTGATAAGAAGAAAGCAATTTTACACACGGTTCATAATCAATTTGTGGTTGAGGCAATTAATCACAAACTAGATGTGAAGTATCAAGACTTAACCCTTGAGCACATAGAGCGCTGGTTAGCAGCCAAAATGGCCGTGGTGCTATTGATCAGTACGTATCGCTTTGATGGTAAAAAGTCACCGCATTGGGTGTGTGTAACGCATTTAGATGAGCATTGTCTATATGTTCATGACCCTTTTTGTGAAAGCGATAAACAGCTGGCGATTGATTGTCAACACGTACCCATCGCTAAGAGTGACTTTTTAAAAATGGCCAGTTTCGGTAGTTCTCGTTTGAGTACGGCACTGGCTATACACATGCAGTAATTTTAGGATTTTGAGTGACTTTTTTTGAATTAGTAGATATCGCCCCCTATTCGTGGTCGGCAATAGGCAGTGCTGCATTTTGTGGCGCTTTGATTGGTATGGAACGCCAGTTACGAGGCAAACCAGTAGGAATAAGAACCTCAGTACTGATTATATTAGGTACTTATTTGTTCTTAGCCACGGCGTTTATGCTCCATGGTGATGTGATTGACCACTCGCGCGTGGTTGGTCAAATTATTACTGGCATCGGCTTTTTAGGTGCTGGAGTGATGCTCGCTAAAGATGGTGCTGTGGTTGGGGTAACATCGGCGGCAACTATCTGGGTTTTGGCATCTATTGGTGTAGTGATTGCAACCGATAATTTATTGGCAGCTATTAAACTATCCATTTTAGTGGTGGGTATTTTATATGGTGTAGATGTCCTTGAAGCTAAGTTTAAAAGCTTAAGTAAAGGTGTACACGCTAAAGTTAAAAGTTATCACAAACGATACTATCGAAAAGAAATTAACGAGTCAGAACGCCACTAAGAGTGGCGTTTTTATGTTGATAAAGTCATGCTTTGATAGCTCAATGCATCTTCAATAGGAGCAGGGCGGCCAATAAAGTAACCTTGCACATTATCAACATTTAATTTTCTTAATGCGTTAAGCTCTGCTTGCGTTTCAATGCCTTCGGCAACAATCGTACAGTCTATTGCTTTAGCAAAGCCACACAGTGCCTTGGCCAGTAAAAACTTCCGATTGTCTTTATTTATATTTTGCGTAAGGCTGATATCTAATTTAATAATGTCGGCTTCTAGTTCTAAAATATGTTGAAACGACGAAAAGCCAGCACCTACATCATCAATAGCCAAACGTAGCCCTTTTTTTCGCAGTGGCGCTAATGCAGCTCGCATTACTGTATAGTCTGATATTGGTGAATGTTCAGTTATTTCTAATACCAACCTTGAACAATCGGCTCCTTGCAGAGTATATTCAAGTGCACCCGAGAGTATATGGGATGGTGAACAATTAATGGCGATATAAGTGGTATCATTAAATTGCGCAATATAGGCGAGGCTGTTTTTTATTGCCAGCATTTCCAGAGATTCACCTAGGCCCACATCTGTTGCCTCTTTAAACCAGAGATCAGGTGTTTTATAAGGTTTGGTAAAAAAGCGTGACAGTGATTCAAAGCCCGCAATTTTATTACTAAATAGATTAAAAATAGGCTGAAAATAAATACTTATATTGTTGCTTGCAATAACCTCTTCAATTGCTAATTTGGTTTGGCCATGCAATGCAGTGTTATGCAGGTTTTTTTCAATTAATCCAGTTGCAATTTCAGAGATCATCTTTAAAAAAGACAAGTCCCGCTCGTTTAAGCTTTCATCATGATGCGATTTGTAACAACAAAATGTACCATATAATTTACCATTTGAAAGATTGATAGGCACACCAATATAAGCGCCTATGTTTAACTTGTCGGTTACTGGCATTATTTGAGTAATTGGATTTGTTTTTGAATTGGTAATAATAGGGCTAAGCTGTTTCTCACTGATTTTATGGCAATATGTTTCATTAATAGGATCGGAATTGCCCACTTTAACCGTTTTATTCGCTGATGGATTATCGACAACTTTGAAAACGCGCTCATCGTTAATAAACTCTGAAATAAAAGCAACATCCATATTTAAATGTTTGCGCACCAATCCCAGCAAATTTGTCAATTTAGCATCGATTGTTGAATTATCTTTTTGATCCAAAAGCACATCGCTAAAATTTGCCGTCATGGCGCCTCCATGTAATTTTTAGCACTTTTAATGCTATTACTATAATTTATATAGATATAAACGTCTAATTAGCGTTTGATTTTATTTGCTGCTTAGTTCGGTTTTCTCTATCTATGATCGAGGGACTAGCTCGTTTAAAGATTTACAGTCCAGCGCGATTAAATCGGTTGTTAGTGGCCTAGCAAGTCCGGCATCTAGATGGTCCTTGTCGTACGCTTATCGTAATAATAAGAGTAAGCCTATGCTTTTGTTATTTTAGCGTTTGAGTAGGTATACTAATTGGGGAAGTTAAGATTTGTAAAAAATATTAATCTGACTACGCTAATAACCAGTGATTATTTATTTAGGTGTTGTTTAATGGAATCAAGTTGGCAAATAATACAGTGGAATGGGCCGAAAAGAATTGCATTACTGCTGTTTGCTTTCTTTTTTACAATACCGGTAGTGGCCAAACCAAGCTATCGTGTTGTGATATTAGTCGATGATAGTTATCCCCCATATTCTTACCTTAAAGACGGTGAGTTAGTGGGCTTATATGTTGATGTAGTTCGTCAAGCTGCCGATTTGATCAGTGAAAAATATATTATAGAGTTGCAACCAGTACCTTGGAAGCGCGGTGTTGACGCACTTAGACGAGGAGAGGACTTTGCCTTACTACCTCCTTATAAAAATGTGCAAGGGCGCAGTTTTATTTGGCCTTACTCAGAGCCGCTGCATGAAGAAGTAATACAAGCTTTTTGTAATCCAAACTCAAGCTTACTCAAGATTGAAAACACAGAATATCCATTAAAGCCGATTAATGTTGGTATCAATGCAGGGTATCTCTTATTCGATCAAGCATTGAACACTGCCCTGGAGCAAAACAAAATAAAAATATGGGAAAACAAAGATACATTATCAAATATTTTGAAGCTGGCTAAAAATAGAATCGACTGTTATATCAATGACAAGTGGGCCATCTTATCAGGTATTAAAGCACTTAAGCAAAGCCATCCATTTGTTGATTTGAGTCAACTTCAGCAAGACAGAATTATTTTCAAGCGAACTGCTCACATTGGTTATTTGAAAGCGCCATCAGAAAAATTTCCATTTAAGGATGACTTTATTAAAGAAATGGACGCAGCATTGAAGTTAGTATTTGAAAGGCGTACTCAAATCGACAGCGATGGTAAATGATGCGCGTTAAACGTCGATACTCATGTTTAACTCGCACTGTATATTTTGCTATCTAAAAGGTTTAACTGTTTAAAAATAACACCCCGCAACTTATTAACCAAATAACTTTCTTCTAACCACTTTTCGATACTCGCTAGGCGTTTGCGAGAGCACTTTCTTAAACACGCGGGTTAAATGACCTTGATCATTGTAACCCACCTCTAAAGCAACCTCCTGAATTGATAAGTTAGATGATGCAAGTAACTCTTTGGCTGTTTGTACGCGTAATTGCTGCCAATATTCAATGGGGCTTTGGTTGGTCGCAATGCGAAAACGGCGGGTAAAAGAGCGGTAACTCAAACTAAATAGTTGAGCGACCTCTGTTAAACTTTGTTCTGTGGTTAAGTTGTTTTTTAACCAAAATTGAATTTGCGCGATGAGTTCATCTGGATGCCGATCAACGGCGCCTTCAAGGTAGCGCTGATCTTCGTAAGGTTTCCTAATTTCGTGAGAAAAGTTGCGCTCAACATGCTGAGCGGCGGCCTGTCCGTAGTATTGGCTAATAATATGCACGATCACATCTGCTAAGGCATTTAGACTTGCCACACTGTATAAGCGCTCAGATTGAGTGATAAAAAAATCAGGCTTGAGCAGCACTTGTGGGTAGTCGCGTTTAAATTGTTCTGCATAATGCCAATGAGTGGTAGCGGGGTGACCATTTAATAACTTAGCTTCAGCGACTAAGCAATTGCCAGTACCCACGCCAATGATTGAGCTACCCGTTTGCCAGCTGCTGGCAAGCCACTGAACTAACCCAGAGTTTGCTCTGACAACAGGGCGAGGATTGCGCCAAATACCGGGCACAATAATCAAGTCACTGTAAGGTGCTGTGCCGTAAGTGTGATCCGGTAATATTGCTAAGCCGCTGCGATTTTTGATAGGTTCGCTGTCCTCAGCGATTAAATTAATCGTTAATGGCCGAAAAATTTTGCTGTTTAGATGCCCCTTGGCGTACGCCTCACCGGCTCTGAGCATTTCAATTGGCAAGGTGACACTGGTGATCAATAAGTGCTGGTATACCAAAATACTTATTTGCAAAGGGCTAAGTACCAAGTTGTTGTCCATTTAATTGCTCCGACCAGTTTGATTTGGCCTCATAGGCTCATTATTTGGCTATTTAAGCACAATGTTGATAATTAAATCCATCTAAACTGCAAGCTTCTCCTATAACACGTTTTCTCAAGGTAAATTATGACAGCATTACCCGTTATTATCGGCATGGGTGGAATTAACGCCGCAGGCCGTACTTCTTTTCATCAAGGTTATCGTCGTATCGTGTTAAATAACTTAGATACTCAAGCCCGGCAAGAAACATTTTTAGGCCTCGCCACGTTAATGAATTTAGTGAGTCTTGTGAATGGGCAACTGCAAGATTTAAAAGGCAATACTGTTGAGCAAAGCGACATAGAAGCACGCTTTGGTGAGCAAATTATTGCCGGTACGTTAATTCGCAAAATTGAAAAAGAGCATTTTGATGTCGATGCAACACCATGGCAGCAAAAAATGACGTTAACCGCGTCAGATGAAAGCGCCATTGTGTTTGAAACACGTCGTCGAGATTTACCTTCGCCGGTCCCTACAAGTTGGCAAGTAGAAGAGCTTGAAAATAAAAAAGTAAAAGTAACCATTGCGGCTCAGTTTGATATTAAACATGATTCTACTCGCGATAATCCGATTAAATCGGCTGGGCAACTACCAACAGGGTTTGATCCATCTATTATGTACAACAGTCGCTACCAGCCACGTGGTTTACAAGCCACTATTTTTGCTGCTACTGACGCGATTAAATCAACCGGACTTGATTGGCAACACATTATGAATAGTGTTGAGCCTGATAAAATTGGCACTTATTCAGCGTCGGTTATTGGTCAAATGGATGACAAGGGCTTAGGTGGTTTAGTAAAAGCGCGCCAGCAAGGTGATCGCGTCAGCACCAAGCAGTTAGCGCTTGGCTTAAATACAATGTCGACCGATTTTATTAATGCCTATGTGACGGGCAATGTAGGCACTACGTTTTCAACTTCAGGCGCGTGTGCAACATTTTTATATAACTTGCGCGCTGCAGTAAACGATATACAAGCAGGGCGTACACGTGTTGCTATTGTGGCAAGTGTTGAATGCGCAATTACCCCTGAAGTTGTTGAAGGCTTTGGTAATATGAGTGCGCTGGCGAATATTGAAGGTTTACGACGCTTGGATAACTTAAGCAATGATGAGCCTGATTATCGTAAAAGTAGCCGCCCATTTGGCGAAAATTGTGGCTTTACTTTAGGTGAAGGCGCACAAGTAGCGATTCTAATGGATGATGCGTTAGCACTGGAGTTGGGGGCAGACATTCTAGGCTGCGTGCCTGATGTATTTGTAAATGCTGATGGCGTTAAAAAATCAATTACATCACCGGGACCGGGTAATTATATAACCATGGCGAAGTCGGCGGCATTAGCCACGAGCTTATTAGGTAAAGAAGCATTACAACAACGTAGCTTTATTTTAGCGCATGGTTCAAGCACACCGCAAAACCGCGTAACAGAGTCATTAATTTATCATAAGGTGGCACAAACGTTTGCCATTGATAATTGGAAAGTAGCAGCACCAAAAGCGTATGTAGGGCACACAATTGCGCCAGCTAGTGGCGACCAATTAGCGATGGCGCTGGGTGTATTTGCACATAATATTATGCCGGGTATTACCACCATAGATAAAGTGGCCAAGGATGTGCATAACCAGTATTTAGATATTCGTACTGAGCATTATCAATGCGAAGACATGGATATTGCTTTTATTAATTCAAAAGGCTTTGGCGGAAATAATGCCACCGCCACTGTTTTGTCACCCATGGTGACCATGAAAATGTTAGCAAAACGCCATGGTAGTGCGGTGATGGATGCATATGCATTGAGCAATCAAACCGTTACAGCTGCTCAGACTAATTATCAGCAACAAGCTGACTTAGGACAATATGAGCTAATCTATCGCTTTGGTGATGGCATGATTGATGAAGATGAAATTGTCATTTCTGATACCGACATGCATATTCCCGGTTTTGATAAAGCCATTGCATTTAGTAAAACGAATCCTTATCAAGATATGTTTTAAGCACATTATTCTTGAGTGGCAAGGCGCTTTTATAGCGCCTTTTTTAATGCGTGAAAATTAGCCCTATAAAATTTTTAAATTGTCATTGGCTGCATTTTTTTGTTGAATCACCGCAGTTTACGCGATCTGTCATTTATCCTTGTTATAATTTCAAGCTATTAAAGAGGCCAACGTTTGAGAGTCCTATGATCGCCAGTTTATTATTGTTAAGTGCCAGTGTTACATTAGATAGCCATTTACCGCCATTGTTGCCATGGCAAGGTCAAAGTTTGGCACTGATACAACAAAAAGGCCCATTAACCACTGATTTCGAACTAAGCGAAGGGCTAAAGTCACCAAATTATCAGCAAACTATGGCCTTTGTAGATCGTCTTGTTGCAGCAAACCCTACCCAATTCCAAGTGCAAACTATTGCACATAGTGCCAGTGGCCGTGCGATCAACATGATGGTAGCAAGCGAAGATGGTGCATTTACACCTTCGCAGTTAATGCAAAACGCCAAGCCGACTATTTTTATTCAAGCGGGAATTCATGCCGGCGAAATTGACGGTAAAGATGCGATGTTTATGTTGCTACGCGATATTGCAACCGGTAAACGTCGAGATATTTTAAGCCAAGTGAACATCTTATTTATTCCTATTTTAAATGTTGATGGCCATGAGCGTAGTAGTCAGTTTAATCGCATAAACCAGCGTGGGCCAGTTGAAATGGGCTTTAGAACCAATGCTAATAATTTAAATTTAAATCGTGATTTCACCAAACTAGATACGCCGGAAGTACGTGGTGTATTAAAGGTGATCAAGCAGTTTAACCCAGATTTATATATCGATGTGCATGTGACTGACGGTGCAGATTATCAATACGATGTAACTTACGGGTACAACCCCGTATTTGCCAGTGAATCGCCAAGTGTGTCAGATGCGCTCAATAATTATTTTAAACCTATCATCGACACAAAACTACAAGAGCAAGGCCATATACCTGGGCCGCTGGTATTTGTAATGGATAAGCGCGAGTTTAAAAAAGGCTTAGCGGGCTGGGTTGCCACGCCTCGTTATTCGAATGGTTGGGGGGATTTAAGATCGTTACCCACAATTCTTGTCGAAAATCATTCATTAAAACCGTATAAACAACGTGTACTTGGCACCTATGTATTTTTAGATGGGGCTATTTCAGCATTGGCGCAACATCATCAACAATTAACCGAAGCGGTTGAAAAAGAACGTACTTTTGTGCCAAGCCAGCTTATTGTTGAACGCGGTTATGCAAAAGAGCCAAACACTATCGCATTTGCAGGGATCAAGTATTCGCGCAGTAAAAGCGCCTTGAGTGGCCAGATGGAAGTAAAGTATTTAGGCGAAAAACAGCACTATGATGCGTTGCCCATTTACTGGCAGAAGGACGCAAAAACCGTGATCACCGTACCAAGTACATTTTATATTCCACCTGCGTATCCACACATTGTCGAAAAACTCAAATTACATGGTATTACAGTAGAAAACGTGAGCAGTGATGAGCTGGTAACTAATTTAAAAGTCGCGGTAGTAACAAAGCATGAATTTGATAAAGCACCGTTTGAAGGACGCTTTCGAGTAAACGCAGATTTTGATTTTGTTGATGTACCAGAAAAGTCTTTGACCGGTTGGTATAAAGTTGAAACTGCTCAACCTTTCGGTGAGTTAGTTGCCCATCTTTTACACCCCAAAGCACCGGATTCATTTTTTGCGTGGGGTGAGTTTAATACGATTTTTCAACGTACTGAGTACATGGAAAACTATGCATTAGCGCCGTATGCTCGCCATATGCTCAAAGAAAAACCGGCACTTGCACTTGAGTTTGATAAAAAAATTCGTGAGGATGCCGCTTTTGCTAAAGATGCACAAGCACGATTAAACTGGCTCTATGAGCATACGCCATTTTATGATCAAGCTTATTTAAAGTATCCTGTGCTGATGACATTTGACACTAAACCGCAAATAAAGAATTAACATATGGAAATAATTACCGTACCGGTGACCGCTTTTGCACAAAATTGCCGAGTGGTTATTTGTAAACAAACACGCCACGCAGCGGTTATCGACCCGGGTGGCGACGCTGATAAAATCATTACTGAGCTTGCCAAGCATCAGTTAAGCTTGCAGTGTATTTTACTCACCCATGGCCATCTTGATCATGTCGGTGCGGCAAAAGTACTTGCTGAGCATTTTTCTGTTGATATTGTCGGGCCACAAAAAGACGAATTGTTTTGGTTTGATGCATTACCTATGCAAGCGCAAATGTTTGGCTTTGCACCAATTGCGCCTTTTCATCCTCAGCATTGGTTAAGTCATGGCGATACGTTTACATTGGGTCAATTGCGATTTGACATTCGTCATTGTCCGGGCCACACGCCTGGGCATATTGTATTTTATGAAGCAACACATCAGTTAGTGATAGTGGGTGATGTTATTTTTAAAGGCTCAGTAGGGCGTACAGACTTCCCTAAAGGGGATGCCCAGCAGTTACTTGACTCGATTAAAAATCAAATTTTGACACTGCCTGATGAAACGCGAATTCTATCTGGGCATGGACCTGACACTAAAGTGCTGACTGAGCGCATATCGAATCCATTTATAAGTGGTAAATTTGGTTAGTTGCGCATAATAAATGCATAAAAGTACAAGACTCAACCTATAAACCAATGTATAATTTAACCAATTTAGTAAAATAAATAAGAAATAAAATGTCTCTAAATCATGTTGACCGCCAAATTTTGGCACTGTTACAGCAAGATGCAAGTCTTTCGACCGCTGATATTGCTGATAAAGTCGGTTTATCTCAATCACCTTGTTGGCGTCGTATTGCTAAGCTTGAGCAAGATGGTTACATCAAAGGCAAAGTTGCCTTATTGGATGAGAAAAAGCTCGGCTTTGATATGCTAGTGTACGCTCATGTTCGTTTATCAAATCATGGCCGTACAAATTTAGCTGAGTTTGAACGACTTATCCTAAGTTATGATGAAGTAACAGAATGTTACAGTATGGCTGGCACTATGGACTTTATGTTGCGGATCATTTCTAAAGGCATTGAAGGCTATGAACAGTTTGTTCGTGATAATTTATTGAATCTTGAATTTGTTCAAGAAGTTCACTCAAACGTCACTATGACTTGTGTCAAACGCAGTACATCGCTGCCACTTTAATCGTATCTAATCATGCTAGCGCTATAAAGGCGTTAGCTTGTTCCTCTTACTGCAATTGTTAACCTTAGCTTAATTTGTTAGAATTCAGCGCTTTTTTGATCCCACACCCCGAAGAGGAATTCAATGTTTAACTTATTAAGCAAGGCGCCGAGCTCTGCTAAAAACGATATCTTATCAGGTATAACGGTTGCCCTAGCACTCGTTCCTGAAGCTGTTGCATTTGCGTTTGTTGCAAATGTAGAGCCTTTAGTTGGTTTATATGCAGCATTTATTGTTGGCTTGATCACCGCTATTTTTGGCGGCCGCCCAGGTATGATCTCCGGTGCAACCGGTGCACTTGCCGTTGTTATGGTAAGTTTAGTGCTAGATCATGGGGTTGAGTATCTCTTCGCGACTGTATTGCTGATGGGGATACTGCAAATACTAGCAGGGGTGTTTAAGCTCGGTAAGTTTATTCGTATGGTTCCGCATCCGGTGATGCTTGGGTTTGTAAATGGTTTAGCGATTGTCATCTTCTTAGCGCAACTAGGTCAATTTAAGGTGTCCGATGGTCAAGGTGGCATGCAGTGGATGACAGGCACGCCGATGATGATCATGCTAGGATTAGTCGCTTTAACGATGGCTATTATTCACTTTTTGCCAAAGTTGACTACAGCTGTGCCATCAACATTAGTCGCTATTGTTACTGTAACCGCCATTGTTATCGGATTTGATTTAGAAGCGCGTACAGTACTTGATTTCTTAAAAGATATGACCGGTGACAGTGCGGCAACTATTGCTGGTGGTTTACCACAATTTCACATTCCAATGGTGCCATTTACCTTTGAAACACTGAAAATTATTTTACCTTATGCACTTATTTTAGCGGCAATTGGTTTAATTGAATCACTATTAACCCTTAGCCTGATTGATGAAATCACAGAAACCCGTGGTCACAGCAATAAAGAATGCATTGGTCAAGGCGCTGCAAACGTTACCTGTGGTTTCTTTGGTGCGATGGGAGGCTGCGCGATGATTGGTCAATCAATGATCAACATTAACTCAGGTGGTCGTTCGCGTCTATCTGGTATCACAGCAGCATTAATGCTCCTAGCATTCATTATTTTTGCCGCCAGTTTGATTGAAATGGTGCCGCTGGCAGCATTGGTTGGCGTGATGTTTATGGTGGTATTAGGCACCTTTGAATGGGCGAGTTTCAAAATGATGAAACGCGTCCCAAAATCAGATGCTTTTGTCATTGTATTAGTATCGGGTGTAACGGTGATAACTGACTTAGCAATTGCAGTATGTGTGGGTGTGATTGTGTCAGCCTTAGTATTTGCATGGCAACATGCTAAACATATTTTTACTACAAACTACATTGATGAAGAAGGTTCTAAAGTCTACGAACTACACGGCCCATTATTTTTTGGCTCAGTGAAAAAGTTCGCGGAGTTGTTTGATGTTAAAAATGACCCTAAAGACGTTATCATCGAATTTAAATACAGCCGAGTGGCAGATCACAGTGCCATTGAAGCAATTGATACTTTAGCTGATAAATACACCAAGGCAGGTAAGCAGTTGCATTTACGCCACTTGAGCCCAGACTGTATACAGTTATTACATAAAGCGCGCGACTTAGTAGAAGTTAATGTAATAGAAGATCCAACTTATAAAGTTGCTTCAGACAAGCTTGCTTAAACGAGACGTTTGATAAAAAAGCGAAGGCACTGCCTTCGCTTTTTTATTGCTATCGAACAAATCATTGGCTGAAACCGTAGATGACATTAAAATTTATTTAAGTCACATAAAAACCAGTGCTCGGTGAGTCAATTATTGAGACTAAGCTCGACTAGTGCAGCTAGTGCCTGTATAATTCGCGGCCTCTTTATACCGTCTTATTGCCTGTATTAACTTTTCCTTATTCAGCGAACAGTGTACTTGTCAGTATTTGCTTAGGAAATTCATTTTGATCTCTACCGCTAATATCACCATGCAGTTTGGTGCCGAACCCTTGTTCGAAAATATCTCCGCTAAATTTAGTAACGGTAATCGTTATGGCTTAATTGGCGCCAATGGATGCGGTAAGTCAACCTTCATGAAAATCCTCAATGGCTCATTAGTGCCAACATCAGGTAACGTATCAATTGGCCCAGGACTGAAAGTCGGTAACTTAAGCCAAGATCAGTTTGCATTTGAGCAATACTCAGTGGTTGATACTGTGATCATGGGTGACGTTGCATTATGGAAAATAAAGCAAGAACGTGAACGTATTTATTCACTGCCAGAAATGAGTGAAGAAGATGGTATGAAAGTCGCTGAGCTTGAAAGCGTTTTTGCTGAAATGGATGGTTACAGTGCAGAAAGCCGCGCGGGTGATATTTTATTAAAAGCGGGTATTGAAGAAGAATTTCATTTTGGTCTAATGTCACAAGTAGCCCCAGGCTGGAAGCTGCGCGTCTTACTTGCGCAAGCCTTGTTTGCTAACCCTGATATTTTATTACTGGATGAGCCAACCAATAACTTGGATATTCATACCATTAGCTGGTTAGAGCACGAACTTAACCAGCGTAAATGTACCATGATCATTATTTCTCATGACCGCTATTTTCTTAATGCGGTATGTACTCATATGGCTGATATTGATTACGGTGAGCTGCGTATTTACCCAGGTAACTACGAAAAATACATTGAAGCATCAACACTTATTCGTGATCAATTACTTGCTGGTAATGCTAAAAAGCAATCTGAAATTGAAGAGTTACAAGATTTCGTTAACCGCTTTGGTGCTAATGCGTCAAAAGCAAAACAAGCGAGTTCACGTGCTAAACGCATGGATAAAATCAGCTTAGATGAAGTGAAGTCGTCAAGCCGAATGGCGCCGTCATTGTATTTTGATGAAGGTAAAAAGATGCACCGCCAAGCATTGATCTTAGAAGACTTTGGCCATGGTTTTGACGGTGAAGTATTGTTTGAAGGCGGCGAGCTGATTTTAGAAGCGGGTTCAAAACTTGCGATTATTGGTGAAAACGGTGTTGGTAAATCAACCTTTATTCGCTGTTTAGTGGGTGAACTTGAAGCTAATCACGGTGTTGTAAAATGGTCAGAAAATGCATCGATTGGCTATTGTCCGCAAGATAGTAGTAAAGACTTTGATAACGATTTAACCTTGTTTGATTGGATGTCACAGTGGCGTACAGCCAAGCATAACGATTTAATGGTGCGTGGCATGTTAGGTCGGTTATTGTTTACTGCGGATGATGCGAATAAAAAAGCTAAAAACTGCTCAGGTGGTGAGAAAAATCGCCTATTGTTTGGCAAATTAATGATGCAAGACGTAAATGTTTTGGTGATGGACGAACCGACAAACCACATGGATATGGAAGCCATTGAAGCGCTTAATAATGCATTAAAAGGCTTTGAAGGTACGCTGATTTTTGTCAGCCATGACCGTGAGTTTGTTTCATCATTGGCAACTCGTATTATTGATATTCGTGACAAGGAAGTGGTTAATTTCCACGGCACCTTTAACGAATTTATGGCAAGCCAACAAGAGCAAGCGAAGCTTTTGGCTGCAAAGTAAAGTTTATTGATCTCAGTTTTATTAAATGCATGATCATGCAAGCGAGTTCAAGAGCTCTGTAAATCAATATAATTGGTATTAAGTATCAGAAAACCGGCTGCGGCCGGTTTTTTTATGTCTAAATTATGTAAAATTAAAAAGTTGCTTTGGTGTAGCTTTAAAGCGTCGTAACGTTAGCGCTGATAAAACCGATTTAATTAGTATAATTTTTAAGGTATCTATGTGGTAATTAAAGCTCGTATTACTAAATTAGTGTCGAATCTTGAAAAACTAGCGCTCACCTTGTGTGTGCTATTTGTTAGCGGGGCTCTATTATTTCCTGATATGCTCACCGCGCATATTCAACCACTGATCATTAATGCATTATCAGTGTTGGGTGGACCATTTTTTCTGTTAGTTAATTTTTTATTGATAAGCGTTATTGTGCTGGCTATTAGCCCACTCGGACAACGTAAAATAGGTGGAGAGCATACATCTGTCGAGTTTTCAACTTTTGGTTGGTTGTCAATGTTATTTGCTGCAGGAATGGGATCGGGTTTAATTTTTTGGGGCGTAGCAGAGCCTGCCATGCACGTATTGCAACCGCCATTAAAGCAAAGTCTTTACCCTGATAGACAAGGTGCTGCATTGGCTATTACGTTAGTAAACTGGGGCGCTCATGCATGGGCACTCTACGCAGTATTTGGCTTAGTCTTAGGTGGTTTGAGCCATAACAGTGGCAAAGCGGGAGATATAAGTGCTCCGGTGTTGAGTGTAACAACTTCATTTTTAAGTCGCGCAGGGCAGCTAAAGTGTAAATACGTGATTCAGTTAGTGGCCATTTTAGCTATTTTTTTTGGTGTAGTTGGCACGATTGCAAATTCAACATTATTACTACGAAAAGGGATTGAGCTTGAGCTTGGCATTAACTCGCCTTGGTTAGTTGGTTTGATTATTATTATGTTATTAGCGCTGTTGTTTAGCTTATCTGCGCGCTTAGGATTAAAAAAGGGTATTCAAACACTCAGTCAATTTAATGTTTTTTTAGCATTTGGAGTACTTATTTGGCTCATCATGATGGTACCACTACAACCGATTATAGATGTGGCGATCAGTGGCGTTAAATTTTATAGCCACTTATTAGTGACAGGGACATGGCAATTATCAAGTCAACTAAATGATCCTGCTTGGGCTAATAGTTGGACGTATAATTATTATTTTTGGTGGCTAGCGTGGGGACCTTTTGTTGGGGTTTTTTTAGCTAAAATAAGTCAAGGTCGGCCAGTTTGGCAATACATTGTTGGCGTAGTAATTGTGCCAACTTTCGTTACTTTAATTTGGTTTAGTGTTTTTTCGGGATCTGCTATTGCTTGGGATAGCGGCCATAGTAGTGGCATTATGGCCGCTATTAAAACTGATTATACACAAGGCTTATTTGTATTTTTTAAGCAGTTAGGTTGGCAAGGAGGTGTGCTTATTTGGTCGAGCTTATTATTATTACTGATCTTTGTTGCTACTTCGGCAGATTCTGCAATTTTAGTGATCCGTAATTTAGCGGGGACAAAAAGCAGTCATCGATTTAGTTTGTATGTGTGGTCTTTTACTTTAGCTCTAAGTAGCTGGGTATTGTTATTACAAAATAATGAATTACTTAACCGAAGTATTGCAATTATTGGTGCAGTGCCATTTTTGTTTATTTTTATTTTGCAGCTGATAGGATTTGTAAAAGAGTTTATGAAGGAGTTACAAGTGTAGTTAAACCTATTACTGTTGCTATGCTCGAGCTAGTTTATAGTTTAATTACTTTATTGTTATTCACTTACAGTTTTTTACAGTGTTTTATACTCGTTCGTTTATAGTGAGTATTACAGATACAACCACTAAGCAATACTAATGCTATTAAAAACTGGCTCATTCGAGGTAGTTAAATAATAACTTACGCATTTAAGCAATGGGATATAAAGGATTAAATTTATGTTCAAGCACTTTATTACTGTTTTACTTGTCAGCCAATTACTAAGCGCATGCACTGTAGCGGGTGTATTAGTTGATGGAGTTATTTATTCAAAAGCGGATACAAATTATGATGCTGATTTAGCGCAGGCCCCTGCACATGTATCGCCTCAAGATAATACTTACTTTAGTCATGAACAGACTTTGTCATTTGCGGACTTAGGCATCGAAGTAGATCGTTTTTTAGTGGGGTTAGTGCAAGATAGCTCAGAGCCTACTCTGGTCTGCAAAAGAATAACTAAATCAATACAACAATGTGAGGAAGTAACGACTGACAACCTCACAGTAGAGGATACAATTAACGCTGAAGATACACTTGATGAAATGATAAGTGTTCGTCGATAAAGCTGCTGATAAAAAAGTAACTATGATCGTAGCCTGCGTGCATATTCAACGTTAGCGGGTAATTAACTTGCTTTGCTACTGCAGTTAGGTTGTCTGGTTTTAGTTGCTCGACTAAAAAATTATCGGCATCACCTTGGTCAATACGCATTGGTAAAAATTCGTTACTGTGTGCCTTTTTCATTAGTTCACAGCTATCGTAATTGGCCCATTGTGATTGATCATCTCCTAAGTACTGACTAAACGCTTTTTGCCCCCAAGGACAGTCAATAGGGTTAGTGATTGGGCTAAAAGCAGAAACACTGGTGTAACTTTTTGGATTGCGCAATGCAATCATCAACGCACCGTGCCCCCCCATAGAATGCCCGCTAATCGCTTTTTTATCAGTCACGGGAAAGTGCTGTTCAATTAGCCAAGGCAATTCATTTACCACATAATCATACATATTATAGTGCGTGTTATAGGGGGCTTGGGTGGCGTTTAAATAAAACCCTGCGCCTTGGCCAAAATCATAACTGTCTTGGTCTGGCACAGTGTCGCCACGAGGACTGGTATCAGGTGCAACGATAGCAATACCAAGCGCTGCCGCTTTTTTAAATGCACCTGCTTTTTGCATAAAATTTTCATCCGTACAGGTTAAGCCTGATAACCAATACAGTACCGGTACTTTATTAGTTTGGCTGGCACCGGGTGGCAAGAAAATAGCAAACCGCATTGGGCAATGGGTGCTTGTAGATGTATGGCTGTATTGCTTGTGCCAGCCACCGCTAACTTTTGTGGCGCTTAAATTATCTAACATAGATTCCTCGCTAAAATACCACATAGCTTACACGCTATGCGGTATCTGTATTTTTAATATTAGTAGTGGATCACAGTACGAATACTTTTGCCTTCATGCATTAAATCAAACGCGTCGTTTATGTCTTCAAGACCCATGGTATGAGTGATAAAGTCATTTAATGCAAATTCGCCAGCCATGTAACGTTCAACAATCTCAGGTAGTTGTGAACGACCTTTAACCCCACCAAATGCGCTACCACGCCAGACACGGCCAGTGACTAGCTGGAATGGGCGAGTTGAAATTTCTTGTCCTGCACCAGCAACACCAATGATCACCGATTCCCCCCAACCTTTATGACAACATTCAAGGGCTGAGCGCATGACATCAACATTACCTATACACTCAAATGAGAAATCAACGCCACCATCGGTCATCTCGACAATAACTTCTTGAATAGGCTTGTCGAAATCTTTTGGATTGATCAAGTCTGTGGCACCTAATTTAGTGGCTAGATCAAACTTAGACGTGTTGATATCAATACCGATAATACGCGAGGCACCAGCCATTTTCGCGCCGATAATTGCTGACAAACCTATACCACCTAAACCAAAGATAGCAACGGTATCGCCTGCTTGAACTTTTGCAGTGTTTGTGACCGCGCCCATACCAGTTGTAACACCACAGCCTAGTAAGCAAATTTCTTCAAGTGATGCTGCTTTGTTTACTTTAGCCAGTGAGATCTCTGGCAGTACCGTATATTCAGAAAAGGTTGATGTGCCCATGTAGTGATAAATTGGTTGGCCATCTTTGAAAAAGCGAGTCGTGCCGTCTGGCATTAAGCCTTTACCTTGCGTTTCACGTACAGCGGAACACAAGTTTGTTTTGCCTGAAGTACACATTTTACATACACCGCATTCTGCAGTATATAAAGGAATAACATGATCGCCTACAGCAACACTGGTTACGTCTTCGCCGATAGCATAAACAACACCGGCGCCTTCATGCCCTAAAATGGCTGGGAAAATCCCTTCAGGATCGGCACCTGATAATGTAAATGCATCGGTGTGACATACGCCCGTAGCAGTAATTTTTACCATTACTTCGCCTTTTTTAGGCATCATTACATCCACTTCTTCTACAGATAGTGGTTGATTTGGACCCCAAGCAATTGCGGCTTTTGATTTTATAAATTCAGACATAGTAACTCTCTTGCTGGTTAAATACGAAGATGACTTGAAAACAATAACGCTATTTTATTTGTTTCTCAAACAATGTTAATCTTCATTTTAATAAAACACTTTTACAGTATGGTAATAATGAGTCGTTGGTTAGGCATAGACGAATTTATCGCAGTCGGTGAAGAAGGCAGCTTTACCCGCGCTGCAACCGCATTAGGGGTATCCGTTGCACACATAAGCCGCCATGTAACGCAATTAGAGCAGCGCTTAAATACCCAATTATTAACGCGTACTACCCGTAAAGTTGTACTGACTAAAGAAGGCGAAGTCTTTTTACATCAAACAAAACATTTACAGCATGCAATGGACGACGCCACCGCGTTATTAGCACAACAGCAAAATGCTCCTAAAGGTAAAATTAAACTCACAGCTCCGGTTATGTATGGCGAAAGCTTCGTGATGCCAGCAGTGCATACTTTTATGCAACTGCACCCTGATGTAGAAGTGGTGATGGCGCTGAGCAATGAACAAGAAAATTTACTTGAGGGCGGCTTTGACTTAGCTATTCGCCTTGGTCATTTAAAAGACTCTAGCTTAAAAGCACGACGTTTAAGTGCACGTCATTTTGTAATTTGCTGCTCAAAAGCCTATTTAGCCCGTTTTGGCGAACCTCACACATTAGCTGAATTACAGCACCATCAATGCTTAGTCGGCAACAGCAGTTATTGGCGGGTGTGCGAGCAAGGGCGTGATAAACATATCAAAATTGCGGGGCGGTTACAGTGTAATAGTGGCTGGGCGTTAGCTGATGCAGCTAAAAAGGGTCTTGGCATCATACAAGTGCCAAACTACTACATTGAGAGTGATTTAGCCACGGGTGATTTAGTGCCTATTTTAACCAATAATCAGCCAAAACCAGAAGGTGTATGGGGAGTGTATCCTCCGCGACAATTTGTTGCGACCAATGTCAGAGCATTACTCGATCACCTTATTAAATCTCTAAACTAAAAGTTTAAATAAAGCGGCTTAATTTTGATACAGCAGTTGATTTGTCATGAATTTTTACACTTTTGCGCATACCCAATGGCACTTTATTTATGCTAGTATGAGCGCTGAATTGGCATTAAATGTGACCATAAATAATTATGTTTCAACCTGTTAGCCTGTTTATCGGGCTGAGATACAGTCGCTCCTCGAAAGGGAACGCATTTATCTCTTTTATTTCGTTTTTCTCCATTGCCGGTATCGCCATTGGTTTAATGGCATTATTTACTGTCAGCTCAGTGATGAATGGTTTTGAAAATAACCTTAAAACCAATATGTTGGGCCTCATTCCTCATGTTGAAATTGCGTCTGATGGACAAACTCAAGCACAAATGATCCAGCTGCAAGATACCATTGTTGCGTCCAAATTTGTGAAAAGAGCGAGTTTGTATCGCCATGGTGAAGCCATTTTACAAACCAATCGCGATTTACATGGCGTGCTATTGCAAGGTTTGTACGACGATAACGCATCGCTTTATAAAATCAGCGATAAAGTTATTCAAGGTAATTGGCAAACAGTCATGACATCGCGCTATCACATTGCGGTTAGTCGTTATTTAACACGTAAACTGGGAATTGGTTTAGGTGATAAAGTGCGCGTGATCATGCCTAATGCGTCAACCTATACACCTTTAGGTCGCGTACCAAGCCAACGTTTGTTCACCGTTGCTGCCATTTATGAAACAGGTTCTGAAATTGATATGGGACTTGCTTTTACTAGCGGCGAATCGCTACAACGGGTATTAAAGTTGCCACAAACTAGTGCTCCTAATTTGAGTATTTCACTGAACGATCCTTTTCAACTAGATGCCTTTAGCGCTTCAGCTAGTGCAATTTTAAGTCAACATACAGTCACCGATTGGCGCCAGTCACAAGGTACTTTGTTTGCAGCAGTCGCAATGGAAAAACGCATTATGTCGATGCTGCTGGCGCTGATTGTATTAGTTGCGGTATTTAATATTGTCTCTGCGTTGACCATGATGGTGAGCGAAAAACAAAGTGAAGTGGCTATTTTACAAACGCTTGGCTTAACGCCGGCTCAAGTGCAGCAAGTCTTTATGATCCAAGGTTTGTACAATGGTTTGATTGGTACCAGTATCGGTGCAGCCCTTGGCTTATTACTCAGTGCTTATATCAACGAAGTGCTGGCAGGCATAGGTTTAAACTTGTTAACAGGGATTGCCTTACCAGTAAAATTTGACGTAATGAGCTTATCGCTGATTGCCGTAGGCAGTATTACCATGAGCTTTTTAGCCACTTTATATCCGGCGCGTAAAGCTGCCAATGTTAGCCCAGCAGAGGTATTGCGCTATGAATGATTTAGTTATCCAATGTGAACAGTTAAGTAAAGTGTATCAAGATGGTGAAAATCACGTTGAGGTTTTAAAAGGGGTTGATTTAACCTTACAACAAGGTGAGATGCTGGCTATTGTTGGCAGCTCTGGTTCTGGTAAAAGTACTTTACTGCACATTTTGGGGACTTTGGATTCACAAAGTGCCGGTGTGGCAAAAATTAAAGGTCAACAAGTTGCTAAACTATCACGTGCTGAGCAAGCGAAATTTCGTAATGAGCATTTAGGGTTTATTTATCAGTTCCATCATTTATTAATGGAGTTTAACGCGTTAGAAAATGTTGCGATGCCGCTGTTGATCAAAGGTCTCAGCGCTAAAAAAGCCAATGCTAAAGCCCTCGTAATGCTCGATAAAGTAGGGCTATCGCACCGTAGTAGCCATAAACCATCAATGCTCTCTGGTGGCGAGCGTCAACGGGTGGCAATTGCGCGGGCATTGGTGAGCGAACCTGATTTAGTATTGGCCGATGAGCCAACAGGTAACTTAGACAAACAAAATGCGATTAAAATTTACGATTTGATCAAAGAGCTTAATAGCAGTTTGAATACCAGTTTTGTGGTGGTGACGCACGACCTAGAATTAGCCGATAAGCTGGGTAAAATTGCTTACCTTGATGATGGGAAATTGGCAATTAAAGAGGCCAGCCATGTTGCTTAGTGCCTATTTAAGTAAACGTTTTAGAGCAAGCTCCGGCAGCAGCGATGAAAAAAATGGCTTTGTTAGTTTTATTACCAAAGCGTCAACCATTGGTATTTTACTCGGCGTTGCAGTGTTAATTGTTGCTTTGTCGGTGATCAATGGCTTTGAACAACAACTAGTACATCGCTTATTAAGCGTTGTGCCACAAGTTGAATATGTTGCGCCTAATCGTCCAATTGATAACTGGCCGGATAAAGTTCAAAAGCTCTCAGAGCAACGTGGCGTAACCGGTGCAGCACCTTTTATTAGTGTCAATGGTATGGCGCAATACAAAAGTGAACTAAAAGCGGTTGAAGTGCGAGGGGTTGATCCTGCTCTAGAAAGTGACGTATCGGCGGTTAATCAGTTTACCCATGGCAAGTTGGTCAGCCAAATAAGCGAAGACGAAATTATTTTAGGCCAACAAATTGTTAAACAATTAGGTGTTAAGCAAGGGGAGTTAATTACCTTATTGATCCCGCAAGTTAACGAGATAAGTACTGAGATTTTAGCACCCAAAAGGGTCACTTTAACCCTTGCGGGTATTATTGAAATGGGTGGCCCTATTGATAGTTCTGCTGCCTTCATCCATCTCAGTAAGGCGCAATCAGTACTTGGTTATGAGCCACTGCAAGTAACAGGGCTTCGCTTAGCAGTAACCGATGTTTTTCAAGCACACCAAATTGCGCTACGGGTTGGCCAAACAATTGATGATTATGTTTATATCTCTAGCTGGTTTAGAACCCAAGGTAGCTTATACCAAGATATACAAATGGTCAGAACTATTGTTTATATTGTGGTGTTTTTAATCATTGCGGTGGCAAGTTTTAATATTGTTTCGTCATTAGTGATGGAAGTACGTGAAAAACAGGCCAACATAGCGATATTAAAAACCATGGGCGCTAAAGACAGTACGATATTAGCGACCTTTATTTTACAAGGACTTAGCCAAGCATTTATTGGCGTGGTACTGGGCTCATTTATAGGTGTGATACTGGCGCTGAACATCAGTGAGCTTTTTACCCTACTGAGTCAGTTGTTAGGCTCAAACCCGCTGGAAGGGGTGTATTTTATTGAGTTTTTACCCAGTAAGCTGGTATGGCAAGATATTGTGATCACTGTTATTGTAACTTTTGTGTTGGCAGTATTAGCCACTATTTACCCTGCATGGCAGGCAACAAGAGTGGAACCAGCCAAGGTATTAGGCAACTAAGGGAAATTTATGTTTAGTTATCAAGTAGTAATAGATTATTGGTTTGATGAACTCGGTCCATCTGGTTGGTATAAAAAATCTGATGCTACAGATATTAAGATACGAGATACATTTAGTGATCTGTTGATAGCTATTACAAAAGGCGAGTATGCGTCTTGGCGAGTGACTGCCTTAGGTGCATTAGCTGAAGTGATTGTGCTTGATCAGTTTTCTCGTAATATTTACCGGGATACCCCTCACGCGTTTAGTCAAGATCCGCAAGCGTTAACATTGGCACAGTTGGCAATCGAAAAAGGCTTTGATCAATTATTACCTGTTGAGCAGCGGGTGTTTTTTTATATGCCGTTTAAGCACAGCGAATCGAGCTTTATACACCAACAGGCGATGGTATTATTTAAAGGTTTGAGTAATGAAGATTATGAACTTGCCCATAAAAATATTATCGATCAGTTTGGTCGCTACCCACACCGAAATACTATTTTAGGGCGTCAGTCCAGCGCCGAGGAAGTTGCGTTTTTAGCTCAACCAGGCTCGCAATTTTAATCTAGCTTAGGTATATAAAATAATTGTTTAATTTCAGCAGCTAAATCAGGCGAGCTAAAATCTTTGTGCTGTTTTATCTGTTCAATATTAATAGCATCAAGGCGTTGCTCACTGGCGATCAGCACAATATTTTTATATTGGTTAAATTCAATCACCACAATATGACTGAATAGACTTCGAAGTGTCGTTAGTAGAGCGATTAATTGTTGTTTATTTTTTGCAGTAAAGTTGATGCAGATCTTACCGTATGTGCTAAGTCGCGCATGACAGTCGCACAAAAATGCCTGCTTTTGTAAAAACGCTGGCTGCGATTTACCACTAAAAACATCAATTAAAATCACATCAAATTTGCGGCTACTTTGAGCAATAAATTGTTCAGCACATTGCGCTACAATATGATTGTTGTCATTGAGGAAAAAATACTGCTTAGCTGCTTTAATTACATTCGGATTAATTTCGACAGTCGTTAATTCAAATCCGGCTTTATTAGTCACTGCTCGTTCAAAACAACCGCTGCCTAAACCTAAATTTAATATCTGTGAGGAGGGTTCGCTACAAAGCAAAAATAGCAGCATAGCTTGATTTACCGGATTACATACTTGCTGCGGTTGTGATTTTTCCATTACACCTTGTAAAGTTAGCTTATCCCCGAGTGTAAGCCAACGATAATCAGCATTTTCAAAAATCTTTAGCGTGTCTTGCTTACTTTGGATTGTTGCTACAAGGTATGCATCGGTAGTAAATGGCGTTAAATCAATCATGCCGTTCCTTCATAATGGGGATGTTGAGCAAAACAAAAAATCAATAGGGTGGCCTTGTTAACTCTGCTAAACTGTATGGCTACTCATAAGCCAGCAATACCTGCTTGGTTGTCTTATCTTACTCTGGAATTTACTTTGACTAATAATGATATTTTACGCCGCCTTCGCTATACCTTTAATTTAGCTGATACTACCATGATTGAAATTTTTGCTGCAGCAGATCATGACGTGACTCAACAACAAGTGATTGGTTGGCTAACCAGAGAAGGGGAAGAGGGTTACGTAGATCCAAGTGATACTGAGTTTGCCATTTTTCTAAATGGTTTTATTAATACAAAGCGCGGTAAGCGCGACGGTGAGCAACCAGCGCCAGAAAGTAAATTAAATAATAATATTATTTTAATGAAATTACGTATCGCATTAAATATGAAAACGGAAGACGTGATCGATGTCCTTGCCTTAACTGATTTTAGTTTGAGTAAGCATGAGTTAAGTGCATTTTCTCGTAAAGCCGATAACAAGCATTATCGTGTATGTAATGACCAAATATTACGTAACTTTTTAACTGGTTTACAGCTACAACTTCGTCCAGAGGCAAGCGGCGAATAATTTACGTGTTCATATCCGTATTTATATCGTACGGGTATGATTTTTAACCCCACTTTAAGCATCGGTGTTTTAAGCAGCCCTCTGCGTTAGTATTTAAATCTTTATTTATTCACATTTCATAAATTTATATTCTTTTTTAATGAGCGTTAATTGTTGCTCTTGCGTATCAACTCAAAAATAATTCACGTTATCGAACGTTAAATATATAGGTTTATCATGTTACAGTGTTAAAAATATTACAATTTTTAAGGCTCTTAACTAGATGACCCATAAACTTGATCACGTCTATTTTAACATCTGAGACAAGCATAACTTTTAACACGGAAGAATAATTATGAATTATATCCATGATACCATTGCACATTTAAAACAAACTAGCCCAGCACAATGCGAATTTTATCAAGCCGTTGAAGAAGTGCTTGAATCACTTGAACCTATTCTTGAAAACTCAGCCGACTATCAAAAGAATGCGATTATTCAACGTCTAGTTGAACCTGAACGTCAAATTATGTTTAGAGTCCCTTGGGTTGATGATGACGGTAACATTCATGTCAATAAAGGCTATCGAATTGAATTTAACTCAAGCTTAGGTCCATACAAAGGTGGTTTACGTTTCCATCCAAGTGTAAATGCCAGCATCATAAAATTTTTAGGGTTTGAGCAAATTTTTAAAAATGCGTTAACTGGCTTACCGATTGGTGGTGGTAAAGGCGGCGCAAACTTTGATCCTAAGGGCCGCTCTGACAGCGAAATAATGCGTTTTTGCCAATCATTTATCAATGAGTTGTATCGTCATATCGGCCCAACCACCGATGTGCCTGCGGGTGATATTGGCGTTGGGGCACGCGAAATAGGCTATATGTTTGGTCAATATAAACGGTTGACCGGACGTTACGACGGTGCGTTTACCGGCAAAAGTTTATTGTGGGGTGGATCATTGGCTCGAAAAGAAGCGACAGGATATGGCGCTGTTTATTTTGCCAATTACATGTTGCAAGACAATGATGACTCACTTAAAGGTAAGCGCTGTTTAGTTTCTGGTGCCGGGAACGTGGCAATTTACGCGATGGAAAAACTTTATCAATTAGAGGCAACACCTATCACTTGCAGTGATTCAAGCGGTACGCTGTATCATGAATCAGGTATTGATGTTGCACTTGTTAAAAAGCTTAAAGAAGGTGCGCGTGAAAGTTTAGCTGTCTATTTAGAAACCCACAGCGATGCGAAGTATATTGCTTGTGCAGATTACCCAAGTGATGGACATGCGGTATGGCGTTTTGTTGCTGATGCCGCTTTTCCCTGTGCGACGCAAAATGAGTTAACTGAAGCTGATGCGCGAACGTTAATAAGCAATGGCTGTATATTAGTTTGTGAAGGCGCAAATATGCCAAGTACTAAAGAAGCGGTCGATGTGTTGCTTGCTGCTAAAATAGCCTATGGCCCTGGCAAAGCAGCTAATGCGGGTGGTGTTGCGACGAGCCAATTAGAAATGGCGCAAAATGCCAGTATGCAAATGTGGACATTCGAAGAGGTCGATACTAAGCTGCAACAAATAATGAAAAATATCTTTGATACTGCAAGTAATACAGCCGCTGAATTTGATCAACCTGGTAATTTAGTGTTAGGTGCTAATATTGCTGCTTTTCGTCGTGTAGCCGATGCTATGATTGAGCAAGGTGTTGTTTAACATACGATAGTTTTACTATGCATAAGCCCACTATATTGGTGGGTTTTTTATTGACGTATATTTGTTCATACCGCGATTATTATCCCGTTTATCTAACCAATCAGTGATTGAACGAGTTAAACAGGTGTTGGTCTCAAAATTATTTGCAGCAGGTAACTGCTCACGTATTGTATATTTATCAAATAATAAAGAGCATCAACACTATGTCTGATCATAAAACCTATCAGCTATCGACCCTCAAGCCCGCAATTTTAATAACTACATTGTTTATTTCAACAAGCACCTTGGCCGCTGAGCTAAATTATCAAGATCAAACCAAGCTTCATGATATTGCCGCTGATGTTTCAGCAACACGTATTGGCAGTGATATTCAAACACTTGTTGATTTTGGCACTCGTCATACGTTATCAGATACGAAATCAAACACCCGAGGAATTGGTGCAGCTCGGCGTTGGATCAAGGCTGAGTTTGAGAAAATTTCTCAGCAATGCGGTGGCTGTTTAGAAGTAATAGAAGTTAAAGATACCATTTCTGGCGAAAAGCGTATTCCAAATCCTGTTGAAGTGGTGAATATTATTGCTATTCAACGCGGTACTGATCAGCCAAACCGGATGGTGATGATGTCGGGCGATATTGATTCACGGGTCAGCGATGTAATGGATTTTACCAGCGACGCACCAGGGGCGAATGATAATGCATCGGGTGTTGCTGGGGTGATTGAATCAGCTCGCGTGTTATCTAAATATAAATTTAATGGCTCAATTGTTTATGCCGCACTTTCAGGCGAAGAGCAAGGACTGTTTGGTGGTAAAATTTTAGCCGACTATGCACAAAAGCAAGGCTGGCAAGTACACGGTGTACTCAATAATGACATGATTGGTAATATTACTGGTATTAATGGCGTTACTGATAACACGACTGCACGTATTTTCTCTGAAGGTACGCGGGTTATCGAAACCAAAGAGCAAGCGCATAAACGCCGTTTTACCGGTGGCGAGGTCGATTCAGCTAGTCGTAATTTAGCCCGTTATATCGATACCATTGCCGATCGCTATATTCCCAATCTTGACACATTGCTAGTTTATCGACTCGATCGCTTTGGTCGAGGAGGGCATCACCGCCCGTTTAACGACATGGGTTATGCTGCTGTAAGGGTAATGGAAACGAACGAAAATTATGACCATCAACATCAAGACTTACGCACTGAGGATGGTATTGTTTATGGTGATACCATTGATGGCGTTGATTTTGATTATACCGCAAAATTAGCAGCGCTTAATGCGGTAAGTTTAGCGTCAATGGCATGGGCACCGGCACCACCTAATAACGTTGAAATATCAGGTGCTGTGCAACCTAGTACGACCTTAAAATGGCAAAAAAATAATGATAAAACGACCACGGGGTACAGACTCTATTGGCGTTATACCAGTGAACCACAATGGCAGTTTAGCCGCTATGTGGGTGATGTAAGTGAAGCGACTCTTAAAAATGTAGTCATTGATAATTATTATTTTGGGGTTGCTGCGGTTAATAAAGACGGTATTGAATCACCGGTGGTTTTCCCTGGCGATGTAGGTGCGTTTGAGCAAACACTAAAGTAATGTGTAGCGTCTGATATTCAAGCGTAATTACAGTTGCGCTTGAATATCAGGCAAGACAATTTAGTAGCGGACTTCGCAATTGAACAGCAATAGTTGTATTTTATGTTGACCTTAGTTTATGAATGTACACTTTTCATACAATAATTTCAGTGAATACTTGAAGTTAATGGCTTTTTCGTATTATGGTGGAGTTAAATGTGAATTAGTTGACAGTGTATGAATCTATTTTTGCTGATTGCAGGCAGCTTAAGTGCTTTAGCCGCACTCGCTCACCTTGGTTGTATTGTTTTTGGTGCGCCGTGGTATCGCTTTTTCGGTGCTGGTGAGCACATGGCAATGCTCGCAGAGCAGGGTAAGTTGACGCCTTCGCTGATCACTTTCTTCATCGCTTTTGTATTAAGCGTTTGGTCGTTATATGCTTTTTCAGCCGCGGGTTTGTTCAAACAGCTACCTTTCATACGCTTTGCGTTAGTTGTGGTAACTGCGATTTATTTATTTCGCGGTATTGCAGGATTATATTTAATGACTAATCCGCTAGGACGCAGTGAGATGTTTTGGCTTTGGAGCTCGATCATTTGTTTACTGATTGGCGGCTTTCATTTTATAGGATTAAAACAACAATGGCTGGTTTTATCAGTTAAATATTAGCAAGGAAGGAAGCAATGTCTTTATTTGTATCGACGGATTTTAACCCCCCAGAAGCGCTGCAAACAACTGCGTTTTATTTTACCCCATTAAATGAGCAGGTAGTCGAGCTTGATTTTACTGCTGTAATGTCAAGTGTGCCGCAGCTAAAAGGTTTATTCGCCCCCAAGCCTGATTGGCCAAAAGCCGATATGACCCTTGAAGAGAATCGTCAAAGCTTAGCTCAACATGCCGCAGAGTTTAACGAAAAAAAAGCATTTGCTTATGCGATATTAAACCCTAAAAAAACACGCTGCCTAGGCTCAGTGTATATCGATCCTGGGGTAAACAATGAATTCGATAGTGAGATTACTTTTTGGCTACGTAATGATAGTCAGGAATTAAATAATACCTTACGGTTATGCATCTTACATTGGCTCGCTGAGCATTGGCCATTTGAACGAGTACGATTAATTTCAACTAAGTATCAGGCAAGCTTTAGTTTGTAACACCAAAAGTTTATAACGCAATACAGGTCATACTCATTAGCGGATGTGTTGTGTTATCTGTGTCAGTACTGTTAATCCGGATAGAGCATTTGCCGAAGTTACATTATCAAAGCTGTTGTTATGTGTTCTCAGCTGTTGTATTTAAATCAGGCATAAGGTTAAGTCTGTTATGGATCGCGTGATGAACAAACGAAAGCTTAGTGCGTACCGCCTGTGTTAAAACAAATGGATAAGCATCAGCTAAGCCCATGCTGCGATTTAACGAATTTAAAATAATCGAAAATTCCATCCAGCTATCCAACATTACTGAGATTGATGTTTGGCTATTAAAGTAATACGAGTTTTGCGGTAGCCTTAACTCATCAGTGTCCTCAACTTCAAATTCATTACCGAGTGTAGAACCGGTAATAGAGAAATTTTTTGCTGTCTCTAAAGTATCAATAATATGCATGTAGTGCGCCCAAGTTTCTGCCCAGTCTTCAAAAGGGTGCATGGTGGCGTATTCACTAATATAGTTTTCATGCCAATTAGCAGGAGCGCCATTTTTATAATGGGCATCAATCGCTTGTTGGTAATCTAAAGAATCATCGCCAAAATATTGTTTACATAAAGCATGTTTTTGCGGTGAATTTGCAATTAACTGGTCAAAATAATAATGCCCTAACTCATGACGAAAATGACCAAGCAAAGTGCGATAGCGCTCACCCATAGCATGCTTTGTTTGTGAGCGAGCGACATCATCAGCTTCAGCCAAATTAATTGTAATATGGCCGCAGTTATGGCCAGTAAAAACATTTTCTTGACCTGCTAATTTAGTCACGAAATGGTCATTAACACTGCGGTCGGTTATAAAATCAAAACTAAGGCCACCTTCGGCATCTTGGCTGAGGTTATTTAATGGTAAAGAAAGCGCTTTAAGTGTATACAATGCTCGGCGTTTTGCTGTTTCCATTTTGGTCCAAAGTGGAATGTGTTGATTAATACTTAGATCTGGGATTGTTTCATTAAACCGACATGCGAAACACAGCACTTCTTCTGTGTCTGGCGCTGGTACAAAACTGTCGATATCAACCATGCCATTGCATGCCTTATAGTGTGCATTGTTATCACATTTTTGATAGGGCACGTCAGGGGCTGACGTTTTGTAATATAAGCCCGTTGTGTCATTAAATTCGTAGGGTTCTACAAGGTTAAAATTATCATCAATACCAACAGTTTTGCCACAGGCAAGGCAGTGACTACTTTCAAAAAACAATATTTGATTATCTTTGCAGTTACATTTAAACGTTTTCATATTTTCTTACCGTATCCGTTGATAAATACAATGACAAATTATTCAGTGAACAGACTTACATTAGCTATATTGCTAACAAATTATATAGTTAGCAAATTATAAAATTAATAAGCCTGAGATTACTTGCCGTTAAATTCGTTGCAATAAATCTGATTTTTTTTCATTAAACTCAGCATCAGTGAGTGCGCCTAAATCACGTAATTGTGCTAATTTTTCAATAATGTCGAGGGTTTCATTCACTGAGTATTGCGAAGCATTAATAGCTGTCGACTCGCTACTCATCATTTTATCATTTAAGCCTGTCTCAGGGGGAGATTGCTGTTGTTTTGCAAAGTCTGTTGATTGGGCAAAGTTGGTATTGTGACTTGAATGTGTCTGAGTGAAGCTATCATCAGCAATCACTGGCAAACTATTTACGCTAATGTTTCCCCACTGGCTACTAAAGGTAAGCGATATATCGTTGCCTTGTTGCTGGCTTACCCCCCCGATCTGGTGATCGAGTGTATCATAGACTGTGACCTGACCATTTTTTTCAATGGCTAAGCGATTAGGGAAGACAGCATATCGGGTGTTGTTTTGTGAACCGGTACTCGATGGATTACCTAAATTAACTGGCCACCACTGGTTGCTTCCTAAAGTACCTGCAGGAATGACGGGGAAAACTTGGTTGTTTGCTAAAATAGTGGCAAGTTCGTTACATAAGTTATCAACGGTGTTTTTCAAGCCATTATTGAACATGTCTCCTACCATTGTCATTCCACCGCGCATCCATTGACCTGAGCCGCCAAGTTCTGGGCAATTAAACTGCGCCATTGAACCGCCGCCATTATTTACTGCAACTAACATATGTACTACTGCCCCATAACTTAAACCATAGCGGGCAGATATCCCTTTAACCAAGTTGTCACCAATGTTTGTTAATGTTTGCATAAATAGCGTCCTTAATATGGAGATAGGCGGGATGTGTATTACGTCATGATCTAACTGTGAACAATCTACCTTAAGCATTGATGCTAATCATAAATTAGCAAAATAAAATGCCAACATTGCTTGTTTAAAGACACTAAGCTTGCTAGTTTGGCTTTCAGGGCGATTAAAAATCAAACTACTATAACACTGTTAAGAAGCTTAATCGTGGTTTTATTGTGAACTATTTTTTAAGTTCGTTTTAGCGAAGCATTTAACTGGTGTTGTGATTAATTGGGACTTTTTTCTATTTAATCGCTAGAAAAAACAGGCATGCTTTATTGGTGAATTACATAAAATAATAAGCGCTGTGTGATTTTTAATACCTAGCTTTGTGCTAATTTGGTGCGGATGTCGCACCAAATAATTCTTCACAGCGCTCGCTCTTTGATTCTAAACAGTCAATAGTGACCAATATATAGGCTAACAGCCTAATTTTATTATGTAATCTATATGGAATGTATATTGCTTAAATAGCAGGCAGGTAGTAGTAAGTTATACTTAAATGGCTATACAAAAAATTAAAGAGGGATTAATCGATGACAATTACTGTTGGTATAGCGCACCATACTCAATACAAGTACGACCGCCCAGTAAATATGGGGCCGCATATTTTCCGCTTACGTCCAGCACCGCATAGCCGAACTAAAATTAAAAGCTATTCATTAAAAATAGTGCCGGAAGATCATTACATCAATTGGCAGCAAGACCCTTTTGGTAATTATCAGGCAAGAGTGGTATTTAATAGCCCCACAACTGAGTTTAGTTTTACTGTTGATTTAGTGGCCGAAATGACGGTAATTAATCCGTTTGATTTCTTTTTAGAAGAATATGCTGAAGAGTTTCCATTTGAATACGATAAAGTCGCAAAGGCTGAGCTTAATCCCTATTTAAAAAAACGTAAGGCGAGTCCTAAGTTTTTAGAATTGATTGATTCGTTACGTCCGGAAAAACCAATCAGAAGTGTTGATTTTTTAGTTGCGGTCAATCAGTCAATTTATAATCTTGTTGGCTACGGCATTCGTTTAGAGCCTGGAGTTCAAACGGCGAACGAAACCATCACAAAAAAAACCGGTTCATGTCGAGATTCTGCGTGGTTGTTAGTACAACTGTTTCGTCATTTAGGTTTGGCTGCTCGTTTTGTATCTGGTTATTTAATCCAACTTACATCAGATCAAAAATCACTTGATGGCCCAAGTGGTCCTGATGAAGATTTTACTGATTTACACGCATGGACGGAAGTATATATTCCAGGCGCAGGTTGGATCGGGCTTGATCCTACCTCCGGCTTATTTGCTGGGGAAGGCCATATTCCGCTTGCGTGCACTCCTGAACCTAGCTCAGCAGCACCTGTCTCTGGTGGCATAGATAAGTGCGAATCAGAATTTAGTTTTTATAACAAAGTAACGCGCGTACATGAAGACCCTCGCGTTACAAAGCCGTATTCAGAAACACAATGGGCTGCAATAAACCGCTTGGGTCAGCAAGTTGATGATGTATATGTTAAGGAAGGGGTTCATTTAACAATGGGCGGTGAGCCGACGTTTATTTCTATTGATGATATGGAACATCCCCAATGGAACACAGAAGCCGACGGTAAAGAAAAACGAGTGTTAGCACAAAGCTTATTTATTGCGATGAACAAAGCATATACCAAAGGTGGCTTTACACATTATGGGCAAGGTAAATGGTATCCGGGAGAGTCACTGCCTCGCTGGCAATATGCATGTTATTGGCGAAAAGACGGTGAAGCTTTGTGGCAAGATGCCAGTTTATTAGCTGATCCGAATAAAGATTATAAATTAGACCACACAGATACCAAGCGTTTTACAGAACAGCTATGTGCAGAAATAGGCCTTGAAACCAAGGCTATCACTACAGCCTATGAAGATATTTTATATCATTTATGGCAAGAGGCATCGTTACCCAAAGAGGTGGGGCCTAAACAGCCTGAACTTCTTAGTGCAATGAGCCGTAAAGGCTTTTTAGCTAAAATGGAACAAGGTATTGAAAAGCCTGTTGGTTATGCATTGCCGCTGCAGTTTAATCAAGCGAAACATTGCTGGCAGTCATGCAAATGGGAATTTAAACGCGAATACTGTTTTTTATTACCAGGTGAATCACCCCTTGGTTATAGATTACCGCTTGATAGCCTTGAGTGGACAAGCAACATTATTGAGCGAGATCCGTTTGATATTCCAGATAACTTTACAAAAGCTAAAAAACTGCAAAAAGGCTTTATTGGTCAACAGATGATCAAAACCGCAATGGCATTGGAAGTAAGAGAAGGGCGGTTGTACATCTTTATGCCCCCAACGAGCCATTTTGAACATTATATGTCGCTATTAAATGCGATTGAAAGCACCGCAAAAACCCTGCGAATCCCGGTTGTTATTGAAGGCTATAGCCCGCCTAAAGATAGTCGTGTAGAAAAATACGCCGTGACACCTGATCCAGGTGTCATTGAAGTGAACATCCACCCATCTTCGTCATGGCAGCAATTGGTAGATAGAACAACGACACTTTACGATCTAGCCAAACAAGCACGTTTAGGAACAGATAAGTTTATGGCGGACGGTCGTCATACCGGCACCGGGGGGGGTAATCATGTCACTTTAGGTGGTGAAACGCCGCAGCAAAGCCCGTTCTTACGACGCCCAGATATTTTAAGAAGTTTTATTACTTATTGGCAGCACCATCCTGGATTATCTTATTTATTTTCAGGTTTATTTATCGGCCCTACAAGCCAAGCACCTCGTGTGGATGAAGCACGTGATGAGTTGCTCTATGAGCTTGAAATCGCATTTTCACACATGCCTGAAGGGGAAGTGCCTGAGCCATGGCTCGTTGATCGTTTGTTACGCAACTTACTTGTTGATTTAACAGGTAATACACACAGGGCGGAGTTTTGTATTGATAAGCTATATTCACCCGATTCAGCAACAGGACGACTAGGTATTGTCGAGTTTAGGGGGTTTGAAATGCCACCTCACTCACAAATGAGCTTAGTGCAAATGTTGTTATTACGGACTTTATTAGCTTGGTTTTGGAAAAAGCCTTATCACAAACCGTTGATCCGTTGGGGCACCGAATTACATGATAAATTTTTATTACCTCAGTATGTTGAAAATGATTTAGCTGAGGTTGTTAGAGATCTGCAGCAAGCTGGTTTTGCATTCCAAGTAAGTTGGCTAAACCCATTTTTTGAGTTTAGGTTCCCTGTTTGCGGCACCCGAGAACTCGATGATGTGACGTTAGAGCTTAGAACCGCGATTGAACCTTGGCATGTACTGGGTGAAGAAGCCAGTGCATCTGGTACTGCTCGGTATGTCGATTCGTCATTAGAGCGCGTGCAAATCAAAGTAATTGGCACAATGAGTGACCGCTATATCGTTACGTGTAATGGCCGACGCGTGCCGCTTAAAATTGTTAAAGGCAAAGCGAAAGATGAAATGGTTGCCGGGATCCGTTACCGTGCATGGCAGCCACCAACAGCGCTGCATCCTACAATTGGTGTACATGCACCGTTAGTATTTGATCTGATCGATACCTGGGAAGGCCGCTCAATGGGTGGTTTTGTCTACCATGTTAGTCATGCTGGTGGGCGAAATCCAGAAACATTACCCGTTAATGCATTTGAAGCTGAAGGGCGAAGGGTTGCACGATTTTGGGAGCATGGTCACACACCATCATTATTAGCATCTGATCAGCCAAGTTGGAGCCCATCGGCTGCGACACAAAGCTTTGAATCAGCACAATCGGTGAGTGAATTTGTTGTTCCCGATGAAGAAAATACTAATTCAGATTACCCTAATACGCTCGATTTAAGGAGACAACCTAAGTTCAAATAAATCATCTTTTTGGGTTGTTCATTGTATGACTCCACTTTGACATTACGCAAAGTAGAGTCATTATTTAACAGACGCTTTTGTTAATACAATTACCAACAAATTGAACTAGAATGATAATTTACTTTCTATAGCGGAGCGCTTTTAGCTTGTACATTAATAATAATACGATGCCAGAGCTGCCTAATTGGTTGTCTTTATACCTTGATAAACGCCACGGTCATGATGAATTGGCGGATCACAGTGGCTTAAACCCTGAGCATTGGGATACTTTATTTAATCGTTTAGCAAGTTTAACCGCTGAAGATGTAAGTAGTCGTGCCATTGAAATTACGCAACTTTTGCAAAATGGCAATATTAAAAGTGAGAGTAATCAACAGTGGCACTTCGATCCACTGCCTTTTATGTTTTCTCGAGCAGATTGGAATACGTTAGAGCAAGGCATAAAACAGCGAACTTTATTACTTAATAAGATCCAACAAGATGTTTATTCTGAGCAAAAGCTACTTTTGAGTGGGCAAATATCACCGCAGCAGCTGTACCAAGATAGTCATTACTTACGTGAAGGATTTAGCTTACCAAGTGATGAGCTAAAACTTTTTTTTACAGCGGTTGATGTGTATCGCGCACCATCGGGTGAATTTAAAGTCTTAGCTGATCATTGCCAATGTCCGTTAGGTCTAGGGCTATTGCTTAAAAACCGCATTATAGCTAGGCGCGTTATGGCTGAAGAGTTTGCTGAATGCAACGTGCAACAAATTAAAGAGTTTTTAAATTTGTTTCAAGAAGGCATTAACGAGTTTATTCATTATATGGATGATCCTCGTATTGTTATTTTAACTCAAGGGATCGATGATCCAAATTATAATGAGCATGCGTTTCTATCTACTTACTTTGGCTATACTTTAGTGCAAAGCGCTGACTTAACAGTGCGTAATGGCGAAGTGTGTTTAAAGTCATTACAAGGGTTGGGGAAAATCAATGTGATTTTACGTTGGATCCCAGATCAAAGTATCGATTCACTTGAACAAACACAATACTCGTTACATGGTATTCCAGGCTTATTACAAGCTGTACGTGAGGGCTCAGTAAAAGTATTAAATCCTTTTGGAAGCGGGGTACTCTCATCACCGGCAATACAATGTAATTTAGCCCAGCTATCAGAGCAACTTTTACAACAACCATTATTACTAGATTGCCCTAAGTACCACAGCATTGAAGATGTTAAATCATCGGATTGGTCACAGTTAGTGTTTGGTAGTTATAAAGATCCTAAACTAACACTTGATGGCCATTTAGACGCGGATAAAATTAAACAACTTATAACTAAGCAACCTAGCGATTATTATTTTCAAGATAAACCCGCATTTAGTAGCGCACCATTTTGGGATGACGGTAAGTTAATTGCAAAACCTGTGGTATTTAGGTGTTATGTATTAACCACAGAAAATGGCATCGAAGTGCTGCCATCGGCACTGTGTTTCTCTTATCAAAATAGTGCTAACGCTAAGGGCGCTGGTTGGCTCAAAGATACTTGGATAAATACCAGTAAAGATATTGATTTAACTGAGCAAAGTGTACCAACACCAATTAAAAAAAGAATGGATGTAAGCTTACTTGAAGGGGTTATATCAAGTCGTACTGCAGAACATTTATTTTGGCTCGGTCGTTATTTAGAGCGCTGTGAAAATACCATAAGAATATTACGTATCTTTATTGATCGTTACACTGAGTTGGCTATTTATCCAGATTTAATACGCCGCAGTACTGTTGCTCGTTTGTTGGCTGCTATCAGCGCTCAGCATATTGTCTACCCTTATGTAGAGCAAGCAATCAAGCTTGAAGAATTTGATAGCGCAGTGTCTAAGCAAACAGCGTTTGCTTTACTCGCTGATGAGCTACGCGCGGGTAGCATAATAAATACGTTACATTATTTAGCGAATGCATCAGTACAGATCCAAGAATTATTGTCTCATGATAGTCGTCGTATTATTGATGAAATCAATGAGCAAGTTAAAGTGCTAAAGCATATCAATATCAATATTTCATCACGTGCGATGCAAAGTATTTTAGATAAAGTGATTGGTTTGATCATGGCCTTTAATGGCTCGTTAGTGGATTGTATGCCAAACAGCAATGGCTGGTTTTTACTTGAGATGGGTCGCAGGATTGAGCGCAGCTTACAAATCACCTCATTAACAGGGGCTTTATTAACGCAAGAACTCGAGCAAGCTGAAGAGCTTGGTTTACTCGAAGCGGTTTTGAGTAGTCAAGTTAGCTTAGTGACCCATAAACGTCGCTATAGAATGTATCAAAGTATAGGTACTGGGCTTGAGCTATTATTACTGGATGCAGAATACCCTCGCTCATTACTTTTTCAGTTAGAGCAAATAAACCAGTTATGCAAGCATTTACCGACTAAACGCAGACAGGGAGTGATAGCAGCACATGAAAAAGCAATTTTACTTTCTAAAACGAGTTGCTATGTCACAGAAAAAGACTACCTGCAAAGGACGGACGCTGGAGTTCGTAAACAGTTAATCGAGTTTAACCATAATATTCGCCTGAACTTAAATACCTTTTGTGATGTATTATTATTGCAGTATTTTTCTCATACACAAACGGCGAATAAATTGAATTGGACTAATATTGAGCAAGCTCAATCGTGAAATATAAAATAAAGCATTCCACAACTTACAGTTATGCCGATTTTGTTAGCTTGTGTCAAAACCAAGCACGGTTAACACCAAAAACAAATCGTGCCCAGATATGCCACAGTAGTCGCATAGATATTGAGCCGCCGGCAAATTATCTACAAGAATTTACGGATTATTTTGATAATAAAGTGACCGCGTTTGAAATAGCCACTCAGCATAAAAAACTGAAAGTGACTATGACCAGTGAAGTGGAACTTTTATTAAGTGCAAATATTAACCTCGTCGACACTGATATGCCTTGGCAAGAGGCTCGCGATATCGTCGCAAAGCCAAATACATATCAGCTGTTAAAAACATCGGAGTTTATTTTGCCATCTCAATATACTCCTTTTGTACAGGGTATAAAGGAATACGCTTTAACGTCGTTTTTAGCTGATATTAGCTTGATTTGCGGCTGTAAAGATCTCATGGCACGGATTTTTCATGAGTTTCAGTATGATCCCGGTTTTACTACGATTAGTACGCCTTTGAGTGTTGTTTTTGCACAAAAAAGGGGCGTTTGCCAAGATTTTGCACATTTTGCGATAGCGTGCTTACGCAGTATTGGTTTAGCAGCACGTTATGTTAGCGGGTATATAGAAACAATGCCTCCCGAGGGGGAAGAAAAGTTAGCAGGTGCAGATGCGACCCATGCATGGTTTTCTGTGTTTGTGCCAAGGTTTGGTTGGGTAGACTTTGATCCAACAAATAATGTTATGCCTAATGAGCAGCATATAACACTTGCTGTTGGCCGTGATTTTTCTGATGTCACTCCTTTGAAAGGCGTGGTTTTTGGTGGCGGTACACAATTGCTTGATGTAGCGGTTGATATGATTCGATTGGAGTGATTAAAACAACTCAATATTAATAATGGATAAGGCGGAAGGATGTATGAAAATTGACTGGAAAGCATATCAAACAAATGGCTTTTTTGATGAATTAATAGACGCACAAGGAAATATTCGAACGCACGGTAAACAGTTAGCACAGTTTTTTTCTAGCTTATCAAAAGAAGAATTAGTTAAAGCCAGAGCTGTTGCAGATCTTGCCATAAAAGAAATGGGCATTACGTTTACAGTTTATAATGAAGGCAATATGATCGATAGAGCGTGGCCGTTTGACATTATTCCGCGCACTATTGGTAAAAAAGAATGGCAAACTATTGAGGTAGGTTTAAAACAGCGTGTTGAAGCGTTGAATCTGTTTATAAATGATTTATACCATGATCAAAAAATAATAAAAGACGGTATTTTTCCAAAAGGCTTACTCGAAAAATCAGTTAACTTTCGCTCTCAATGTGTTGGAATTACTCCGCCAAATAATATATGGGCGCATATCTGCGGCTCCGATTTAGTGCGCGATGGAAATGGCACTATGTTTGTACTCGAAGATAACTTACGGGTGCCGTCTGGGGTGTCTTATATGCTTGAGAACCGCTCTGTGATGAAACGTGTTTTCCCTGAGTTATTCGAACAAGTGTCGATTTTACCAGTTGATGATTATCCTTCACAACTGTTTGATATGTTGGCAGCAATGTCACCTCGTCCAGACGATAAGCCTGAAGTAGTGGTATTAACACCCGGTGTATTTAACTCCGCCTATTTTGAACATTGTTACCTTGCTCAAGAGATGGGCTGTGAATTAGTAGAGGGGCGTGATTTAGTAGTCGAAAAAGACGACTGTGTCTATATGCGCACAATTACAGGCTTGCAACGCGTTGATGTAATTTATCGACGCATCGACGATTTATTCTTAGATCCCGACGCTTTTTTACCTGAATCACAATTAGGTGTACCCGGTTTAATGCGAGCATGGTCGAAAGGTAATGTGGCGTTAGTCAATGCACCCGGTGCAGGGGTTGCGGATGATAAGGTGGTTTATGCCTATGTACCTGACATCATAAAATATTACTTGGATGAAGAACCCAAGATAGAAAATGTGCCAACCTATAAGTGTTTAGATCCTAAAGAATGTGATTATGTTATTAAAAATATCGATAAACTAGTTGTCAAACCTGCAAACGAGTCGGGTGGCTATGGTTTATTGATTGGTCCTAAATCGACTAAAAAAGAGCAACAAGCAACCATTGCACAAATAAAAGCCGATCCACGGAATTGGGTAGCGCAACCAACTCTTGATTTGTCTACGGTTCCCACCCTTGACGGGACAGAGCCTGATGGACGTCACGTTGACTTGAGACCGTTTATATTATCGTCAGGTAAAGACACACAGATCACTACTGGTGGCCTTACTCGTGTTGCGATGGTGAAAGGTTCATTAGTGGTAAATTCATCTCAAGGAGGTGGTAGTAAAGATACCTGGATTGTTGACGAAGAGGCTAAATAATATGTTATCAAGAGTAGGTGAAACTTTATATTGGGTAGCTCGTTACGTTGAACGTGCAGAAAATGTTGCACGGTTAATTAATGTCAACAACATGCTGATGTTGGATTTACCTAAAGGCGTATGTACAGGCTGGGAGCCATTAATAGATATTATTGGCGCGCGTCAGGCGTATGAAGATAAACACGCTGATTACACAGAGCAAAAAGCGCTGCGTTATTTACTTGTAGGTAGTGATAATGGCTCGTCTATTTTAAATTCTATTATCTATGCAAGAGAGAGCGCTCGGACGATCCGAGACGTAATGCCTCGCGATGTATGGGAAGAAATTAACTCCCTTTATTACTATGTAAAAGATAATCAAAAAGAAGGGCTTGCTAAGCGTGGCCGATTTGCTTATCTAAAGAAAATCATCGAATCAGCCCATCAAATATTTGGTGCTTTAGATGCGACTATTAACCATGATCATGGTTTTACGTTTATCCGCTTTGGGTCGTTAATAGAACGTGCTGATATGACGTCACGAATATTAGACATTCGTTCAGAGACGTTGATCACCAGCGATGAAGCAAAACCTTATGAAAATATTCAGTGGATCAGCTTATTGCGCTCGCTTAGTGCTTATCAAATGTATCGACAAGAGATGAGCGTACGGGTGCAACGTGCTGATGTATTAGAATTCGTGATGCACAGTGAAGTATTTCCACGGTCAATTTTGTTTTGCTTAATAGAGCTGAAAACGCTGATTTCACCTTTGCCAAATTCTACAGAGATTATAAATTTAATAGATGCAGTGGTAAAACAATTGAAAGCTGAAGATGTAAGAGCGCTTAAAAATGGCCACTTACACAATTATATGGATCAAATTCAAATTGAATTAGCGGGCATTCATAATGCATTAGCGCAAACGTATTTTTTAAAACCGCCAGAATAGGTCTGTTAAGCTATTAATCTTATAATACGCCCAAGGTTTTAAATTACATTGGGCGTTATTAACTAACGTGAGCTTTGGCTAATTATGAAAACGCGTTGTCTTTTAATTGTGCTTGCATTTGTTCGCGCATTTTAAATTTTTGCAGTTTTCCGGTAACCGTCATAGGGTAACTTTCAACAAATTGAATGTGTTTTGGTATTTTAAAATAAGCTAATTTATCTTTTAAGAAGCTGCGAATTTCTTGCTCTGTTAACACGGCATCATCTTTAGGCTGCACCCAAGCACATACTTCTTCGCCGTACTTGTCGTCACTGATGCCAAAAATAGCAGCATCTTGCACGCCAGGGTAAGTGTAAAGTACTTCTTCAATTTCGCGCGGGTAGATATTTTCGCCACCACGAATGATCATATCTTTAATTCTGCCCACTATTGCAACAAAACCTTCCGCATCCATTACACCTAAATCACCAGAGTGTAGCCAGCCTTCTTTATCGATAGTTGCGGCGGTTTTTTCTTCATCATTCCAATAGCAACGCATAATACCCGCACCACGGCTGCATACTTCGCCAGCAAGCCCTATTTTTTGTATATTACCCACTTCGTCAATAATTTTTACTTCTGTATGCGCCAGCGCGCGGCCGACGGTAGTAACTTGTTTTTCAATGGATGAGTCAATCTCCGTGGCATTATTAATGGGACTACATTCCGTTTGACCGTAACCGATAACAACTTCATTCATATGCATCAGCGATTGTACTTTACGCATTACTTGCTCAGGACACGTCGAGCCTGCCATGATACCCGTACGTAAACTGGATAAGTCAAAACGAGCAAAATCTTTTAGTTCCAGTTCAGCAATAAACATAGTCGGTACGCCATGCAGTGCAGTACAGCGTTCTTTTTCAACCACCTCAAGCGTGATTGTTGGATCAAAAGAATCTCCCGGAAATACTGCCGTAGCTCCTTTACTTATACATACTAAATTACCTAATACCATTCCAAAACAGTGATATAACGGCACTGGAATACACAGCTTATCATCTGCAGTTAAGCGCATTGCATTAGCCATAAGAAAACCATTATTTAAAATGTTTTTATGGGAGAGCGTAGCGCCTTTGGGATTGCCTGTTGTGCCGGAGGTAAATTGAATGTTGATGTCTTGATCTGGTTGCAAAGTTGCACCAATGGCGTTGAGTTCAACGCGGTGGGAGGCAGTTGGCATTGTCATAACTTGACTAAAACTAAACATGCCAGCGGCAGGCTCATCACCAATGCGAATAATATTTTTTAAATAGGGGAGGTTTTTTGCCTGCAGTTGCCCAGCTTTTGCAGCGGCAAGTTCGGGCAGTAATTCATTAAGCATGCCTAGGTAATTACTGGCTTTGAAACTTGAAGCGGTTATAAGAGTTGAACACTCGACTGAATTTAGTGCAAATTGTAGTTCGTTTGGACGATACGCTGGGTTAATACAGACCATGATTGCGCCAATTTTGGCGGTCGCAAATTGGGTTAAGCACCACTCAAGGTTGTTTGGTGACCAGATACCAACACGATCACCTGGTTTTACACCTAAAGCCAGTAACCCCATTGCCAGCTGGTTGATCTGCTGCTGATATTCTTTATAGCTTAAACGAATGTTTTGATGATGCAGTACTATTGCAGGGTGGTCTGGGTTATTGTCGACAATGGAGTCGAAGTAATCACCTATGGTTTTATTGATCAATGCTGGGCTTTGTGCTCCTTTATAGTAGCTATGCTCTAAGCCTGCTGCATCTTTGACTGTTTTATTCGCATCGGTTGCAGTTGTATTATTGTTACTTATTTGCATGTACGGTCTCCGTGTCAATGTTGTGAGAGTCTACTTAGTTAGAAAAACACAGATTGTCGACAAATGAAAGCGCTATACGACCAATGTAGTAATAAAAATGATAAATATTAGGCAATAAAAAACGCTAGCTGTAGCTACAACAAAAACATTGCAGTACACACTAGCGTAGTATCTGATTATAAATTGAACTTTAATTGAAAATTAAAGTTCTTCGCTGCGGTAGGTTTTTTTCATTAAATGTACATATGCATTTACAAACGCATTTTCTTGGTACTTTTTAAGCCCCGTTTCAGCGAAATCAATAGGAATAGGATTACGTTTTAATTGCTCTTTGATCTCGGTTGTGCTGAATAAATAAACACTCAGCTCAGGGATCAATTGAATTGCAGTTTCCATTTTGAAACCGTTCGCACTACCGGCAAATTTACCTTTAGGCGCACGTTGACGAATAGCAACTGAGTCAATTTGATAGTCCTGCATAAGTTTCGCAAAATCAAATTGGAATTTACGCATTACTTCAGTGTCATTACCATTACCTAAGGTAAAGCGAGTTTGGCGAATATCTCGTATATCAAATACATCGTTATCTTTTGTTAAAATACACAGTAGTACGTCACTACCGGTAATTTCTACACCGCATGTTCTCATTGTCATTCTCTAAATAACTAATTTGGGCAGCATTATATCAATTAAACGCCTTAAAAACAGTGCATTTTAAAAACCGATTTCAATCCCAATGCCGCTGTGGTCGCTTACGCAGATATCTTCATCAATTTGGTTTGGATTTAAGTGTTTATCAAAGCTTAGATAGTGCAACGATTTTATCCGCGATAATGCACAATCAGTATTAAAGTGTCCTGAGGTCAAAATATAATCAAGCACATTGCCACGACCTTGATAGTAATGTGTTGCTGGTTTTACTTTACCATTTGCCGATTCACTGCTTAATTCAAACGAATCAGTTAATCCTACAATGGGTTGTTCAAGCTCTAAACAGGGCTCGCAACGAGTAGGGTGAAATCCTTGGGTCATGAATGACAGCGCAGGGCTGTCAATATTGTCGTTAAAATCCCCCATTACTAATGTTGCACAGTTTTTTTCACGCTGGGTTTTTAGTGCATCATAATAAACAATCGAAGCTTCCAGTGAGCGTGATATTTGCGATTGCATCATGCCAACGGTTTGTTGTAATAGATTTAATAAGGGATCGTCTTGATTATGAATGTTTAAAATATGCGCCATTGAATGCACCCGTTGTGATTTAAAGTGCACCACGTAGCAGGTTAAATCACCAAATTCAGGTACATCAAAACTGCATTTAATAGGTGTGCGATTAAATTTAAATTCATTTTGATTATTTAAGTACTCAAGTAGTTCTGGGCAAGGGGTGAGTTCGTGGCATGCTTGAAAAGGGATTTTCGCGGCAATCGCCACCACAGGGTTAAATAATACCTGTGGATAGAGATGATCACTGCGTGGACTGGCAACAGTAGCAAAATAGTCATAGCCTTGCTCTTTACACAAAATTGCCAATTCTTTGGGGCTAAACACCTCTTGGAAAGCAACAACCATTGCTTGACTTTGCTGTAGGAAGTCAGTGATAAAGTGCTGTTTTTGCCGCCATTGCGTTGCGTTGTAACGTTCATGTAATTGATAAAAAGAATAAGGTGGCGCCGTAAAATTAAGTAAATTTAAAGTGGCAAAACGGATACGATTAGACGTCGTCATTAGGTTATCCAACAGCTGAAATTAAATTAAGTATGAAATGCGAGGGTTATTTGTCAATTTGTCTGGCTAAATACTTGTATTTAGTGGCTCCAAACGCGACAATAACTGCTTGTGTTTGCTAAGACTCAACAAATACATTAACCAAATACGGTTAAAATTAACAATGCTTATTCGTAAAAGCGTTGTCGAGTTATTCATTTTAATTTAATAAATACATGTGATGCATTGTAGGCGTCACCACTGTAGTAAGGACTTATAATGCCAGTTATTACTCTTCCTGACGGCAGTCAGCGTAGTTTTGAAAACCCTGTAAGTACACTTGATGTAGCCAATGATATCGGCCCAGGCTTAGCAAAAGCCACTATCGCTGGTCGTGTTAATGGCACTCGTGTTGATGCCTGTGATTTAATTTCTGACGATTCTCGCCTTGAAATCATCACCGCAAAAGATGATGACGGCTTAGAAATAATTCGTCACTCATGTGCTCACTTGATTGGTCATGCAGTTAAGCAACTGTTTCCTGATGTAAAAATGGCAATTGGTCCAACGATTGATAATGGTTTTTACTATGATATCGATATGGAACATTCATTAAGTCAAGATGACTTAGAAGCTATTGAAAAGCGCATGTTGCAACTTGCTAAAACAAACTACGACGTGGTTAAGAAAACCGTAAGCTGGCAAGAAGCCCGTGATGCATTTGCAGCGCGCGGCGAAATGTACAAAATTCAAATCCTTGACGAAAACATTGCTAAAGATGACCGTCCAGGATTATATCACCACGAAGAATACATCGATATGTGTCGTGGTCCACATGTACCGAACATGCGTTTTTGCCAACATTTCAAAATAATGAAAGTAGCCGGTGCTTACTGGCGTGGCGATTCAGATAATAAAATGTTGCAGCGTATTTATGGCACTGCATGGGGCGATAAAAAGCAACTTAAAGCCTACTTACAACGTTTAGAAGAAGCCGAAAAACGTGATCACCGTCGTATTGGTAAAGCACTTGATTTATGGCATTGGCAAGAAGAAGCGCCAGGCATGGTGTTTTGGCACAACGATGGGTGGAGCATTTACCGTGAACTTGAAGAGTTTGTGCGTGAAAAGTTACGCGAGTACCAGTACGAAGAAGTAAAAGGTCCAATGATGATGGATCGTTCTTTATGGGAAAAATCAGGTCACTGGGAAAAGTATTCAGAAGCAATGTTTACCACTGAATCTGAAAAGCGTGAATACGCAATCAAACCAATGAACTGCCCAGGTCACGTACAGATCTTTAATCAAGGTTTAAAATCGTACCGTGATCTTCCACTGCGTATGGCTGAATTTGGTTGTTGTCATCGTAACGAGCCGTCAGGCGCACTTCATGGTCTAATGCGCGTACGTGGCTTTACTCAGGATGATGCCCATATCTTCTGTACTGAAGAGCAAATCATGGACGAAGTATCAGCGTGTATCCAAATGGTTTACGATACGTACGAAACATTCGGCTTTGAAAAAATTGTGGTGAAGCTGTCAACACGCCCTGAACAGCGTATTGGCGAAGATCATATGTGGGACAAAGCAGAGCTTGCATTAGCTGATGCACTGAAAGCAAATAACATCGAATTTGATTATTTACCGGGTGAAGGTGCTTTCTACGGTCCAAAAATTGAATTTACTTTGTACGATTGCTTAGACAGAGCGTGGCAGTGTGGTACAGTGCAACTAGATTTTGCATTACCAGGGCGTTTAGGGGCAACTTATGTTGCTGAAAACAACGAACGTCGTACACCTGTTATGATCCACCGTGCAATATTGGGCTCTATCGAGCGCTTTATCGGTATTCTTACAGAAGAGTACGCGGGTTTATTCCCGACTTGGCTTGCACCAAAGCAAGTAGTGATTATGAATATCACTGATAAACAAGCTGCTTATGTGCAGGAAATTGTACAAAAATTAAATAAACTTGGAATTAGAGCCGCTGCTGACTTGAGAAATGAGAAGATTGGCTTTAAAATCCGTGAACATACATTAAAACGTATCCCCTATTTACTTGTTGTTGGTGATAAAGAAGTTGAACAACAAGAAGTAGCAGTACGTACCCGCACAGGTGAAGACTTGGGCAAATTTAATGTTGATGAATTTGTCGCTAAAATTAGCGAAGAAATTAAAAATCGACTATAAAAACTCTGCGTGTAGGGCATATATTTAATTGCTAACTACACGCTTATTATTTGATATTCTTGGAGGAACGTACTATTAGAGGCGGCAAGAAAGGGCAACAAACAGCCCAAAAAAATCGTATTAACGAAGAAATTACAGCTCAAGAAGTTCGCTTAATTGACATTGAAGGCGAGCAAGCTGGAATTCAGTCATTAAAAGACGCGCAAACTATGGCTGATGCCGCTGGTGTTGATCTAGTAGAGATTAGCCCAAATGCTGAGCCGCCTGTTTGTAGAATCATGGACTACGGTAAGTTCATCTTTGAAAAAAGCAAAGAACTAAAAGAGCAGAAAAAGAAGCAAAAGCAAATCCAGATAAAAGAAATCAAATTCCGTCCTGGTACGGATGAAGGTGATTATCAGGTTAAGCTTCGCAACTTACGTAAGTTCTTAGAAGGTGGCGATAAAGCTAAGATTACCATCCGCTTCCGTGGTCGTGAAATGGCCCACCAAGAAATTGGTATAGAATTACTAAACCGTATCAAAGGCGATTTGGAAGAGCTTGCAGTTGTTGAGTCTTTCCCTAATCGTGTTGAAGGTCGCCAAATGGTTATGATGATGGCGCCTGTTGCTAAAAAGCAATAAATAAGCTAAGATACGCAGCGAATTTAGCTCAGGTCACCAAGTAATATGCAAATATTCACCTGTGCTAACCGGTAATAAAGTAAAACTGCAGCATTTATGTTGGGTTTTCACCGGAATATGGCAGTAAGTTAGGCCTAAAAGTGGAGCTATAGCAATATATCTCACGCCTGCTTACTAATTTTAAAGCAATACATTTGGAGTTATTGCAATGGCTTATAAGCTAAAAAGTCACAGAGGCGCGGCTAAGCGTTTCAAAAAGACTGCTTCTGGCGGTTTCAAGCGTAAACAAGCGCATCTTCGTCACATTCTGACTAAGAAAACTTCTAAGCGTAAGTTACACCTACGTCCTAAGATGATGGTTCATAAGAACGACCATGGTCTAGTTTCACGTATGTTACCATTCGCTTAATAGGGGTTTTTAGAAATGGCAAGAGTTAAACGCGGCGTTGTCGCACGTGCACGTCACAAAAAAGTTTTAAAACAAGCAAAAGGTTACTACGGAGCACGTTCACGTGTTTACCGCGTAGCTTTCCAGGCTGTTACTAAAGCGGGTCAATACGCTTACCGTGACCGTCGTGCGAAGAAACGTACTTTCCGTCAATTATGGATTGCACGTATCAATGCTGCTTCACGTCAAAATGGTCTGTCTTACAGCCGTTTTATCAATGGTCTTAAAAAGACATCTGTAGAAATCGATCGTAAGATCCTTGCAGATATCGCTGTTTATGACCAAGTTGCATTCGCAGCGCTTGTTGCAAAAGCTAAAGAAGGCCTAGCGGCAGCTTAAGTTTTTAAAATAAGTATTAAAAAGGAGCCTATTGCTCTTTTTTTTGTGGCTAAAATAAAGCTTTCACCAACAGTTATTTGCGGTATGGCTCGTGAAAAGTGAGATAGTCGGTATTGATCC